>NZ_ARZA01000070.1 GCF_000387765.1 Caldisalinibacter kiritimatiensis | reverse complement strand
ATTTAAATAAATAAAATGCAGTATTTATGCGAGTTGTAGAGTTCTGCAACGAGCTAATAAGGATAGAAAATGATGGGGGAAGTCCAATTAACAACACAATTATGACAGATACAATATTATTAGACAACATTGACAGTATTACAGTATTAGATATATGTCAAGGAAGTGTATCAATAACTGCAAATACTATTACATGGGATATAGGAGATTTAGCTCAAGGGGTAAGTAATGTTGCAGTTCTTCAAGCAGAAATAACAGGTTCTTTTAGTACCATAGGTAATAAGGTTTTAGATGAAGCAAATGTTCAAGGCAATAGTAAAGGAGGACCTTTAACTGATGGACCAGCTACAGGACAAGGGATTACTGTACAACAGGAATTTGCAGAGCCTATATTGACCAACAATAAAACTTTAATTGATGGACCTACAACCATTCCTGTTAATGAGTTCAGTACATGGGAATTTACTGTTGAGATTTCAAACGCTGGAACAGGTATAATACAGGATGTAATTGCAACAGACCTTATTCTACTTAACATTATTACAGAAATAGTTGAAGTATCACTATCAAAAGGAAGTGTAAGCTTTAGTTCTGATCAAATAACATGGGATATAGGAGATTTAGCTCTTGGAGAAACAGTAACAGGTATATTCAAGGTAGTTGGTGCATTTACAGCACCTTGTGACCAGCAACCATTAAATAGAACTTTTGCAGTAGGCTTTGACCCTGTAACCAATCAATTTGTAGAAACTGGAATAGAATCAGGTGCTACTATTAATGTATTATCTCCTATAGAGCCTTTTAAATCAGAGTGCATAATAACAGATAAAGTATATGCACATTGTCAGCAAAGAGAATGTTTTACAGATGTAGAGGTTAATCTAGGAAATAACCAATTGCAAGATATCAAATTTAAACAGGGGGTTATTGTAGAAAATACTTTAGTTATTACTGATATACTCAATAAGCCTAATTTTAAGAGAGTACAGTTTGTATTAACAATTCCTTATGAGGTGATATTAACAAATGGGGAAAAGATTGAAGGAGTATTACCTGATATAAGTAAAGATATTGTACTGTTTATACCAGACTCACGAGATGAATTTGATTTTAGAATTGTTGTTGAAACAGCTTCAAAAGTTTTAGAAGAACAGGTTCAGAATGATATATTAACTTTTGCAGCTGGAGTTTTTATAATTATAAAAGTTGTTGGTAAGGTTCAGCTTTTAATACCAAGCTTTGGATTTTGTGTTGACCCACCTCTTTGTGAAGAATTTACACCTAGAGATATTTGTAAGGAATTTGATTATGCTTCATTCCCAGATTTTTATCCTGAACAGTATGAGTAAAAATAAGTCAAGGGATTATCCCTTGACTTATTTTTAAGCTTCTTTTACTTTGACTATATATAACATCATAAAATGAGGTAAGAATACTGAATTGGCTTTTTTATTTCTCTACTTAGCACATCAACAGTTCTTTCTATGACATATGAAGTAGCAAGAAAATCAATTAAAGAGGATTCTTAAGATATTAACAGGAATGTATTCGATGCCTAAGTTACAGAACTGAATTTTTCTAAAGATGAGTCAGTAAATAAGATTAACAAGTGGATAAATTATGCTACCAAAGGGCAACACAAAGAATATAATGATGATGTTAAAAGATGGCGATGTGGAGTATGCCCAAGGAGATGATTATAAAGCTGTAAGACTTCCTTATGGTAATGGGGATATAGCAATGTATTGTATACTTCCAAAGGAGGATATTTCAATAAATCAGTTTATTGAAAACATGAATTTAGATAAATGGAATGAAATAAGAGAAAATGTTACAGAAACAAAGGATGTAATATTACAAATACCTAAATTTAAAATGGAATATGGTATCAAAAATTTAAATGATAGCTTAACTGCATTAGGAATGGGAGAAGCCTTTAGTATGAACGCAGATTTTTCAGGGATACGTGAAGGTATTTTTATTAACAGAGTGCTTCATAAAGCAGTGATTGAGGTTAATGAAGAGGGAAGTGAGGCAGCAGGAGTAACAGTAGTGGAAATCAAAGAATGTGCTATGCCAGAGCCAATAAATTTCATTGCCAATAGACCATTTATGTTTATAATTGCAGATGATAAAACAGGGACAATATTGTTTATGGGGAAATATTGTGATGTGGAGTAGGTAACGATTTAAAACTTGAGGGACTTTGATGTTTCTCAAGTTTTTTTATTATACATATGATATACTTATTTTTAAAGTAACAGAAAAGCAGCCATTACTTGGCTGCTTTTGTTACACAGGTATATAAGTTTTCAAATCATAAACATGGTACTCAATAGGTAGTGAATCAGTTACAATCTTGCCTTGAATTTTATTGTTATCTTGAAGTTTTTTCTTTAGAAATTTAAAATCTTGATTAGAAATTGTTAACCCTTCATTATTTCGTTCAGAATTACATGTTATTAATTTAGAATTACTAGTTAGTGAACAGTGAAGTGTGATACTATCACTATTTAACTGGAATTTCCCTAAAACATTTTGTGCTTGACCATTAAGCTCACCATTGAAAATAGTACCATCTTCTAATACTAAATAACCCTTCATTTTATACCTCCTCTTATTTTTGCCTCTCAGGACAAAATTAATAATAGAAGAAACTATTATTAGTGAATATTTTTTTTTATTATATCATATGTTTTTTATTTTTAGAAACTTTTTATTGTTACCAATATAAGGTTTTAATTATTAAACTTTGAAGATATAATGGAATATGTAAAGAGGGAATTAATCAACAAATAGCAAATATATAAACAGGGCTCTAAGAACGATGTAGTTAAGATTATGCCCTAGGAGGAATGAATATGTATGGTTTAGTTTTAGAAGGTGGAGGAGCAAAAGGAGCATATCAAATAGGGGTATGGAAAGCATTAAGAGAGTTAGGAATAGAGATAAAAGGAGTAGTTGGAACGTCTGTAGGAGCATTAAATGGAGCCATGATAATTCAAGATGACTTTGATAAAGCATATGAGCTATGGAGTGAAATTACTCCCTCTAAAGTAATAAAAATAGATGATGAGTTAGTAGATAAGTTTAAAAATTTAGATATAAAATCCGAAGATATACGTTATTTACTCAAGCATCTTAAAGTTTTTATTGGTGATAAAGGTATAGATATAAGTCCACTAAAAGAGCTTTTAAAGGTAAACATAAATGAGGATATAATTAGGCAATCCAATAAAGATTTTGGAATAGTTACAATATCTCTTACAGATATGAAGCCAATGGAATTATATATTGAAGATATTCCAAAGGGGAAATTGATTAATTATTTGATAGCAAGTTCAAGTTTACCAGTGTTTAAACGAGAAAAGTTAGATGGTAAATTCTTTTTAGATGGTGGTTTTTATAATAATCTTCCTGCTAATTTATTAATATCTAAAGGATATAAAGATTTAATTATGGTAAGGTTAAATAGTATGGGCAGAATTCCAAAGGTAAATGAAGATGGATTAAATATTATTAATATAAAGCCAATAGAAGATTTAGGCAGGGTATTAGATTTTTCTGGTAACAGAGCTAGAAGAAATATAAAGCTAGGTTATTTTGATACATTAAAGGTATTACAGGGTCTTAAAGGAATAAAATATTATATAAACTTAGAACAAGAAAAAGATTATTTTAAAGAGCATCTACTAAATTTAAGTGAAGCTACAGTTAATAAAATAGGAGAAATATTAGGGATACATGAAAAGATACCGTATAGGAGGAAGTTGTTTGAGCATATTATACCAAGACTTATAGAATTATTAGATATAGATAAAAACAGTAGTTATGAAGATATTATCGTGTCACTTTATGAAATAGCTGCTGAAAGATATGATATAGAAAGATTTAAAGTGTATACTCTTGAGGAGTTTAAAGATAATATTTTAGAAAAATTTATTGATACCAACACTAGTAACTATAGAGAAATACCTAGTATTTTTAAACAAAGTGATTTGATTGTGAAAGCCTTTAGAAAGGATATCTTAAATAAAATAGTTGATGAGCTTTTAAACAGTGAAAAATCATGGGCAACTAATATATAATCTAAAGAACTATTAAAATTTTCAGAAAAATTTCAATCGATAACGTGAAAATTAATAATAATATGATACAATATTATTGGAAAATAAGTATTTAAGTTTAATTTTTATAGAAAGGGGTTTTTTTTATGGATAAAGCTTTGTTAGAAAAATATGCTAGACTCATAGTAAAAACTGGAGTTAACATTCAAAAGGGACAAATTTTAGTAGTAAGGTCACCTATAACTTGTGCTGATTTTACAAGAACTAAAGCTAAGGTAGCATATGAGGAAGGAGCAAAGGATGTAGTAGTAGATTGGTCAGATGAATTATTATCTAAAATTAGGTACATACAGGCTCCGGAAGAAGTTTTTGAGGAATTCCCTGAATGGAAAAAAGAATTTTATATGCATTATATGAAGGAAGGAGCTGCTTTTATAAGTATTGCTGCTTCTGACCCAGAGCTTATGAAGGATGTAGACCCTGAAAGAATAGCGAAAGTTCAAAAAGTAAGTAGTGTTGCATTAAAAGAATATAGAGAAAGTCTTATGAGCAATAAAAACGTATGGTGTGTAGCATCAGTACCTACAAAGGCTTGGGCTAAAAAAGTATTCCCAGAGGTATCAGAAGAAGAAGCAGTACAAAAATTATGGGATGCAATATTTAAGGCAGTAAGAGTAGATAAAGAAGACCCTGTTGCAGCTTGGGAGGAGCATAAAGAAAATCTTAAGAAGAGCTTAGATTTCCTAAATTCTAATAAATTTAAATACCTTCACTATAAAAATTCATTAGGAACAGATTTAAAAGTTGAGCTTCCAGAAAAACACCTGTGGGTTGGAGGTTCTGAGTTTACCCCTGAAGGAGTAGAATTTATGGCTAATATGCCTACGGAAGAGGTATTTACTTTACCTAAGAAAACAGGTGTAAACGGTACAGTATTTAGTTCAAAGCCTTTAAACTATAACGGTAATTTAATTGATAACTTCTCGCTTACATTTAAAGATGGAGAGATTGTTGATTTTTCTGCTGAAAAGGGCTATGACACTTTAAAGAAACTTATTGAGACTGATGAAGGCTCTAAATATCTTGGTGAAGTGGCTTTAGTTCCTCATGATTCTCCTATTTCAAATACTAATATATTATTCTACAATACTCTTTTTGATGAAAATGCTTCTTGTCATTTTGCAATAGGTAAAGCATACCCAGTATGTGTACAGAATAGTGAAAATATGACTAAAGAAGAATTAGAAAAAGTAGGAGTAAATGATTCACTTACACATGTGGATTTCATGATAGGTACTGAAGACTTAGAAATAATAGGTATAACAGCAGATGGACAGGAAGTACCTGTATTTAAAAATGGAAACTTTGCATATTAATTGAGAAGATAGGAAAGAGCTAGGCCCAGATATTCTTTATTGATAGGAATATCTGGGCTTATTTTTTATTTTATAAGAAAGTATATTTACTGTATAGTATAATTAAGTTAAATACCTTGGTAGAAGTGAAATGAAGAAATGTTACAGACCTAAGAGTATTTACCAAAACCTAAGAGCTAGGAGCTGAGAACTGACTGAAAGGCTACTAACTATTAACTGATAAGTCGACAAAAAAATATAAATTGTTACAAAAATTAAACAGGAAAACGTATTGACTAACTTGTACGGACAAGCTATAATTATTTTTGCAAACAATACTTGTACGTACAAGTTACGGATAAATGAAAATGTTTTCGAGGAAATGTAAAAACACATACAGTAAAAAGGAGGTAGTAAACATGGGTAAATTTTCTAGTGAAGCTAAGCAGTTATTAGAATACATTGGTGGAAAAGAAAACATTGCTGCAGTTTCACATTGTGCAACTCGTATGAGATTTGTATTAAATGACACTAAGAAGGCTGACGTTAAAAAGATAGAAGGAATAAAAACAGTAAAGGGTACTTTTACACAAGCAGGACAGTTTCAAGTAATTATAGGAAATGAAGTATCAACTTTTTACAATGACTTTGTAGCAGTAGCAGGTGTAGATGGTGTAAGTAAAGACGAAGCTAAAAAAGCTGGAAGACAAAATATGAATTTATTACAAAGATTAATTTCTCACTTAGGTGAAATCTTTACACCATTAATTCCAGCTATCGTTGTAGGAGGTTTAATCCTAGGTTTCCGTAACGTAATTGGGGATATCAAGTTATTAGAAGATGGTACTAAAACTTTAACAGAAGTTTCACAATTTTGGGCTGGAGTTCATCATTTCTTATGGTTAATTGGTGAGGCTATATTCTTCTTCCTACCGGTAGGAATTACATGGTCTATATCTAAGAAGATGGGTACTACTCAAATACTAGGAATTATATTAGGTATTACTTTAGTATCTCCACAGCTATTAAATGCTTATGCGGTAGCAGGTGCTGAAGAAATACCAGTTTGGGATTTTGGATTTGCTCAAGTTAAGATGATAGGATATCAAGCACAAGTTATTCCAGCTATATTAGCAGGATTCGTTTTAGCTAACTTAGAAATTTGGGTACGTAAAATTTCACCAAGCTATATTTCAATGATTGTTGTTCCATTCTTTGCATTAGTACCAACAGTATTATTAGCACACGTAGTACTAGGACCAATAGGATGGAAAATAGGAGCTGCAATTTCAAATGTAGTATATGCAGGTTTAACTTCAGGACTAGGATGGTTATTTGCAGCAGTATTTGGATTTACTTATGCACCATTAGTAATTACTGGATTACATCACATGACAAATGCTATAGATTTACAGTTAATGAGTGAGTTAGGTGGAACTAACCTTTGGCCAATGATTGCGTTATCTAACATTGCCCAAGGTTCAGCAGTTTTAGCAATGATATATATAAACAGAAAAGACGAAGAAGAAAAACAAGTTTCTATTCCAGCAGCAATATCTTGTTATCTTGGAGTAACTGAGCCAGCAATGTTCGGTATTAACTTAAAATATGTATATCCATTCTTAGCTGCTATGATTGGTTCAGCAATTGCAGCTGTAATATCTGTAGGTTCAAATGTTATGGCTAACTCAATAGGAGTTGGAGGGCTACCAGGTATATTATCTATTAAACCACAATTCATTGCTATATTTGCTTTAGCAATGATAGTAGCAATAGTTGTACCATTTGTATTAACAATTGTATTCTCTAAGAGAAAAATTGCAGCTAAGAAATAAAAGTAATAGACAAAGTTTGAATATATAAGGTGGGAGCAGTTTGTCTCCCCCCTTTTCTGCTTATATAAAAAGAAAAAAAGGAGTAGGTTTATATGAAGGATTTCAAAAAAAGTGTAGTTTATCAGATATATCCTAAGTCGTTTAATGATTCAAATAATGATGGATTTGGTGATTTAAAGGGAGTAACTGAAAAATTAGATTATTTAAAGACTTTAGGTGTAGACTATATATGGTTAACACCTTTTTATGTTTCACCTCAAAATGACAATGGCTATGATGTTGCTGATTATTATAATATTGACCCACGTTTTGGTACTATGGAAGACTTTGAAGAATTAACATCAGAAGCTGATAAACGTGGTATTGGTATAATGTTAGATATGGTATTTAACCATACATCTACAGAACATGAGTGGTTTAAGAAAGCTTTAAATGGAGACGAAAAATATAAGAGCTTCTATATTTTTAAGAATCCTAAGGATGGAAAAGAGCCAACTAACTGGGCATCTAAATTTGGAGGTTCAGCGTGGGAATATGTAGAAGAATTTAATCAGTACTATTTACATTTATTTGATGTAACTCAAGCAGACTTAAATTGGGAAAATGAAGAGGTTAGAAAAGAAATCTATAAGATTGCAAACTTCTGGATTGAAAAAGGAGTAAAAGGATTTAGACTTGACGTTATAAACTTAATTTCAAAGCCTGATGAATTTGAAGATGACTATAAAGGGGATGGACGTCGTTTTTATACAGATGGACCTCGCATTCATAAGTATTTGAAGGAATTAAATAGAGAAACCTTTGGTAAACATGACGATATAATTACAGTTGGCGAAATGTCATCTACGAATATAGAAAACTGTATTAAATATTCAAATCCAGATGAAAAAGAGTTATCAATGGTATTTAACTTCCATCACTTAAAAGTTGATTATAAAAATGGTGACAAGTGGACATTAATGGATTTTGATTTTAAGAAATTAAAAGAGATATTTAATGATTGGCAAGTTGGAATGCAAGAAGGAAACGGCTGGAGTGCAGTGTTCTGGTGTAATCACGACCAACCACGTATAGTATCACGCTTTGGTGATGATAAGAAATATCATAATGAGTCAGCCAAATTGCTAGGAACTACAATTCACATGTTAAGGGGAACACCTTATATTTATCAAGGTGAAGAAATTGGTATGACTAATCCATATTTTGATACAATAGACTTATATAAAGATGTTGAGTCAATTAACTATTACAATATATTAAAAGAACAAGGTAGAGATGAAAAAGAAATAATGGAAATATTACAGGCAAAGTCCCGTGATAATTCACGTACTCCAATGCAGTGGGATAGTAGTGAAAATGCTGGTTTTACAGAAGGAACACCATGGTTATCAGTAGGTAAAAACTATGAAGATATTAATGTAGAGAAAGCACTACAGGATAAGGATTCAGTTTTTTATCACTATAAAAAGCTAATTGAGCTTAGAAAAGAATATGACGTTATAGCTTATGGAGATTTCAAAATGATACTTAAAGACCATGATGATATATTTGCATATGTAAGGGAATATAATAATGAAAAATTATTAGTTATCAATAACTTCTATGAAAAGGAAACTACTTTCAAATTACCTGAAGATATAAACGTTGAAGGATACCAAAGTAAGATATTAATTTCAAATTATAACGATTCGCCAGAGGAATTTAAAGAGATTAAATTAAGACCATACGAGTCTATTGTGTATTACCTTGAAAAATAAGATTATAGTTGTTAGAATAACTTAGGTGATAAAATATGGCTAAAAAGTATTTAAATATTTATAGTGAAATTGCAAATAAAATAGAGAATGGTGAATTTAAGCCTAATATGAAACTTTCTTCTGAAAATGAGTTGATGAAAGAGTATGGAGTATCAAGGGATACAGTAAGAAAGGCATTAAATTTATTAGAGCAGTATGGTTATATTCAAAAGATAAGAGGTAAAGGCTCTTATGTATTAGATGTTAACAAATTTGATTTCCCTGTATCTGGACTAATAAGCTTTAAGGAATTGTCAAAAAAAATTGGAATGAAAACTAATACCATATTAGAAGTATTAGAGTTAATTAAACCTGATGAATATTTAATGAAACAACTGAAGATATCTGAAAATAATCAGATTTGGAAGGTTGTAAGAACTAGGGAAATAGGAGATAAAAGAATAATTTTAGATAAGGATTATTTCAATAAAAAATATATCCCTTCATTAACTAAAGAGATTTGTGAGGATTCTATATTCAATTATATTGAAAATGAACTAGGGCTTAAGATAAGCTTTGCTAGAAAAGAAATTACAGTACAACAGGCTACGAAGGAAGATAAGAAGTATTTGGATTTAGAAAATTATAATATGGTTGTAGTAGTTAAAAACTATACTTATTTAGATGATGCTAGTCTTTTTCAGTATGGAGAGTCAAGACATAGACCAGATAGGTTTAAATTTGTAGATTTTGCAAGAAGAAGAACACTCTATCCTAATGGATAGAGTGTTCTTCTTTCTAGTTAACAGACTGCTTCTCACTATTTAATAGGCTTTCAATTTCTCCTCTAACTTGAGGAACACGTAGTCCAATTATAACCTGTAGATTATTACCTGCTCTTACTACTCCTGAAGCACCTATTTCCTGAAATTCGTTATTACTAGCAACAACAGAAGTATCTTTTACTTTAACTCTTAATCTAGTGGCACAGTTAGTTATACTATCGATATTTGAGCTTCCGCCTAAAGCAGCTAGGTATTGTTTTGCTAATTCCTTATCTATAGAGCCTTTGCTTTCTTTATAATCTTTCTTAGTAGTAAGTTTTATTTCATTTTTTCCTCTACCAGGAGTTGCATAGTTGAATTTTAAAATTAATGCCCTAAATAATACTACGTAAATTCCAGTAAATAATAAACCTAAGATAACTTGCATTAAGTATGTTCCAAAATGATTAGCACCTAATGGTAACCAATTTTGGAAAATAAAATCTATAAGACCAGTTTGGAAGTTACCTGAAAGTCCAAATGCAAAGGCTATAGAAGCCATAGTAGCTGATAATACAGCGTGTAGTGCAAATAATAATGGTGCAACAAATAAGAATGTAAATTCAATTGGTTCTGTAATACCAGTTAAAATAGCAGTTAAAACAGCAGGAATTAATAATCCTAGTACCTTTTTCTTATTTTCTGGTTTAGCGGTTAGGTAAATTGCTATTCCAGCACCTGTAGTTCCAAAAACTTTTCCCATACCTGTTAACATTAATCCACCTTGAGGGAATAATGTAGATAGTTTTTCAGTTGACGATACAAACTCAGGTAAGTGTTGTATCCAGTAATTTATAGTTCCACCGTCTATAGCAACAGGTCCATAGAATACAGGTCCATATATAAAGTGATGTAATCCAGTAGGAATAAGTAATCTTTCTAAAAATGTAAAGGACCATACACCTAAAACACCTGAATTCACCATAAAAGCTTGCATACTATATATTCCATTTTGAATAGTAGGCCAAACAAAAACTGTTATAATAGCAGCTATAATTGTTATAGGGAATAATATTATAATAACCAATGGAGTTCCTCTAAATATTTGAAGCATATTAGGAACTTCTTTGTCGTAATATTTGTTATGAATCCATACAGCTAAAGAGGCACATAAAATTGAACCTATAAGGTTTGTATCAAGGGTTAAAACTCCTCCGATTTCAGTAAGACCAAGAGCACCAGCTTCATATGCTTCTACACCGAAATAGCTTCCGAAATGCTCTAAAACACCACCTATAAAATAATTAAAGGTATAATATGTAATAAAACTAGCTAAACAAGCTCTACCGGACTCTTTTTTAGCAAGAGTAATAGGTATTCCTAATACGAAGATAGTTGGTAGATTTTTAAATATAACAAGAGATGTTTGCAAAAAGATATTAACAATTTTAGTATAAGCTGCTCCTTCAACTGCAAACGGGAATAGTGATTGATTAAGTAATACAACAGTAAGACCTAACAACATACCAGCAAACGGTAAAAGTAATGCTGGGAAAAACATTGCTCCACCAAATCTTTGAATTTTATCCTTCATGTTTAATTCCTCCTATCATATTTGAAATCGATTTCACCAGTGTTTTAATATAAACCTTATTGGTTCAAAAGAACCAATAAGGTCAATAACTACTTTAATTCTGGCCAATAATCTTTGTTAGCTTCAATTAGGTCGTCAAGAATTTTTCTAGCAACAGGTGCGTTTACTACTGTTCTATTTAAAGTTAAGGCCTGTAACATTTTATCATAGTCATTAGCAAAGAAAGCATCTACTACAAGCTTTTCATATGCCAATTGGCCTTCAATTAGTCCTTTATAGAAAGTAGGGATTTTACCTACTGCAAAAGGCTTTGGGCCATGTGAAGTTATCATTGCTGGAACCTCAACCATTGCATCGTCAGGTAAATTAGAAATAATACCATTGTTTTCAACTATAACGATAAATATATCGCAGTTATGGTATGCAAGTGAAGCTGCAACTCTAACCATATATCTGCCGTGAATGTCAGCTTCTAGGTGAACATTTTCTATGCTTTGGTCTTTTATTATAGTATTACATAAGTTTATTACTCTCTTTTCTCTTCCATCCATTACTTGATTTGCCCTTGTGTAGTTAGGGTCTTCTTTTTCTACCATTTTTTGTGGATATAGATAATATTGTAAATAAGTATTAGGTAAATATTCAGGGAAATCTTTTATCATAGTCTCAACTTGTTTAAAGGTTTTAATCCAAGACTTATCGTTTGCAATTTCTGCATCTTCAGGAACAAAACCTTTGTTTAAAATATGATTTTTTAGCTTATCAGTTAAGTCATTTCCCTCTTTATCATATATTTTAGTAAACCATCCAAAGTGGTTTAAACCGAAATACTCTGGTACTAAATCCCAAATTTCTTTTCCTAAAATTTTTGCATAGCTTACCATTATAGCAGCTGGCATATCGCATATATTTAATATCTTCTTATCATTAGGAAATACTCTTCTTAAAGCTTCTGCTACAATTGCAGCAGGATTAGTATAATTTAGTATCCATGCATCTTTTGAATATTTTCTAATATCTTTAATAAGTTCTATCATATCTGGAATAGATCTCATTCCATAGGCCATTCCACCTGGTCCACAAGTTTCTTGACCTACAACGCCATAACTTAGAGGTATTTTTTCATCTTTTTCCCTCATTGAAAGTCCGCCTGTTCTAATTTGAATGAATGCAAAGTCAACGTTTTCAAAGGCTTCCTTTTTATCGGTAGTGTATTTGAATTCTTCTAACTCAGGATATTTTTCTTTAAGTATAACTTCTGTCGCCTTAGCCACTCTTTCTTGTCTTTCTTTGTCAATATCATAAAAAGTTATACTTTTTAAAGGGAAGTTTTCTTTTTCTGCAATTAAACTCATTATCATACCAATTGTATATGTACTTCCTGCACCAACAATTACAAGTCTTTGTTTTTTCATTTTAAAGCCCCCTTGAACAAACATTTGTATTAAAATTGTATTAACAATCACAATACAAATTTAATACATTTTAGAAACGTTGTCAATAGGAAAATCAAAAAAATATAAACTTGAAAAATATGGATGGATGTTTTATTCTTAATAATAGAAACTTATATTTAGGAGGTAATTTTTATGGGATACAAATCATCCCCTTTATATAGACAAATTGCAAACAAGATTAGAGAACATATTAATCATGGTGATTATTCTTATGGAGAAGCTATTCCTTCAGAGATAAAATTATCCAAAGAGTATGGAGTGAGCAGAGTTACTGTAAGACAGGCTATTGATACCTTAGTTAATGAGGGACTGCTTTATAAGGTGCAAGGAAGTGGTACTTACGTTAAGGAAGCCAAAATTGAACACAATATATATACTGTACAAGGATTTACTGAAGAAATGAGAAGATTAAATAAAGAACCAGTTAATAAGGTATTAGAGTTTAAAATGGAGGAACCTAGTGATAAAATAAGACAAATATTAAAACTTCAAACTGGAGAGATGACATTTTTTGTTGGCAGATTAAGATATGTAGATAATATTCCTGTTGTTCTAGAAAAGACCTATCTTCCTGTTAAACTCTTTCCAGATTTATCATACGAAACAATGCTTTCATCAAAATATGAATATATAGAGAAAAAGAAGAAACTAAATATTAAAGAGAGCTACCAAGAAATAATTCCCCTTTTACCCGACAAAGAAACGAAAAAGCTATTACAATTAAACAAGGATATACCTATTTTGAAAATGAAGCTATGGTCAACCCTTGAAAATGATACTGTATTTGAGTATACAGAGCTTTATTTCAATAGCGATAAATATAAATTTACACTAGTAGCAAAAAGGTAACATGAAAATAATTAGGGGAAAATTTAGTCGAAATTTGCAGAAAACATGCAGAAAACAAATGTTTTATATGTTATAATCTAAATATGTATATAAAACAAATTTATATTATGTTATAGGTATAAAATCACAAAAAAAGTTTATACTTTGTTTGAATAATATTTTAGGAGGTAGGTTTTATGTCAAAGCATTTACATATAATGGCTAATGATGGGGATATAGCAGAAACGGTTTTACTTCCTGGAGACCCATTAAGAGCAAAATTCATAGCGGAAAACTATTTAGAGGATGCAAAATGCTATAATACAGTAAGAGGAATGTACGGATATACAGGAACATATAAAGGTAAAAAGGTTTCTGTACAAGGAACAGGTATGGGTATGCCATCAATATCTATTTATGTAAATGAATTAATTAAGTTCTATGGTGCTAAAAACTTAATAAGAATAGGTAGCTGTGGGGCTATAAACAAAGACGTTAAGATTAGAGACATTATAATTGCAATGAGTGCTTCAACTACTTCAGGAGTAAATAAAAGAAGATTTTCAGGATTAGACTATGCTCCAACAGCAAACTTCAGTTTACTTAAAAAAGCCTATGATATAGCAATAGAAAAAGGTATAGAGCCTAAAGTAGGTAATGTTTTAACAACAGATTTATTCTATGATGACGAAGCTACAGATTTAAAATTATGTGCAGATTATGGAATATTAGCAGTTGAGATGGAAACAGCTGAATTATATACTACTGCAGCAAAACATGGAGTAAATGCCCTTTCAATAGTGACAGTATCGGACCATATTATTACTGGAGAAGTAACTACACCACAGGAAAGACAGGAAACATTTACAGATATGATGGAAGTTGCATTAGAATTAGCATAAAAGCGACCATTTCTGGTCGCTTTCTTATTTAACTTCTTTAATCCACCCTTTAGGAGCTTCTACATCACCAAACTGAATTCCAGTAAGAGTATCATAAAGCTTTCTTGTAACAGGTCCAACCTCTTCTTCACTATAGAATACGTGGAAGTCACCATTGTATTCAATACCACCAATAGGTGTTATAACTGCGGCTGTTCCACATGCTCCTGCTTCTTTAAATTCATCTAATTTATCAATATAAACATCTCTTTCCTCTACTTCCATTCCCAAGTATTCCTTAGCCACATGCATCAATGAATATTTAGTGATACTTGGAAGAATAGATTCTGACTTTGGAGTTATAAATTTATCATCTTTAGTTATACCAAAGAAGTTAGCCGCTCCAACTTCTTCAATTTTAGTATGAGTACTTGGGTCTAAGTAGATACAATCGGCATAGCCCTTTTCTACTGCTATTTCATGGGGAAGAAGACTTGCAGCATAGTTACCTCCAACCTTTACTCCACCTGTTCCTTTAGGTGCAGCTCTATCATGCTCTGCTACTGTGAAGTTTACAGGTTTTAATCCACCTTTGAAATAAGGACCTACTGGAACGCAAAATACGCAGAATAGATATTCAGGAGCAGGTTTAACACCAACATTGTCACCAACACCTATTGCAAAGGGTCTTAAATAAAGTGTTGCACCTGAACCATAAGGTGGTACATATTCTTCATTTGCTTTAACAACCTGCATACATGCATCAATAAATTTTTCCTCTGGTATTTCAGGCATTAATAGTCTTTTTAAACTTTTATTCATACGTTTAGCATTTTCATCAGGTCTGAAAAGTTGAATTTTTCCTTCTTTTGTATGATAAGCCTTTAATCCTTCAAAGCATTGCTGACCATAATGTAGAGCTGTTGATGCTTCACTTATACAAAGTTTATTATCTTCTACAAGTTTTCCTTCATCCCAGCTTCCGTCTTTGTATCTTGAAACATAACGATAATCTGTTTTGATATATTCAAACCTTAAATTTTTCCAATCAATGTTTACACTACCCAATATAAACCCTCCATTTTTAAAATTATTAAATAATGTACAAGCATATACTTATCTCTTTTTAATAGTTTCTTCTATTAGTAAAAAAATATTATTTGATTTATTAAAAAAGTATATGCATAATATAGATAGTTATGTATATATTAGTGGAATTTTTATTTTCATCTTAACTATGATTATTTAATAAAAATAAGAGATAATCTGAAATAACGCTAAATGTTGGAATAATAACCACAAAATAAGAAACAAACCTATAAAAACCATAAATCAGTAATATTAGTCTATGTTATAATAGTGTGATATAATATAATGAAACAAAAAAATATACCATATTAAAATATGGAGATGATAAATATGAAAAAATGTTCAATTTGTAAAAAGAATATAGCAGTTATATATACTACTAAATTTGAAAATGGAAAACCAGAAGTAGTTGGATTATGTATAGAGTGTGCTAAAAAAATGGGTATTCCTGTAGTAGATCAGCTTTTACAGCAGACAGGAATGAACCCAGAAGATATAGAGAACCTTACAGAGCAAGTTAATGAAATGTTTGAAGATATGGACATAAATGAATTTGATAACAATGACATGCTTATGAAATTATTTAACGGCTCTTTTCCAGCATCGGATAATGTAGATGATATGAACGATACTGAAGAAGAAGTAGTTTCTGATAAAAAGGATGAGTCATATCAAAAAGAAAAGAACAAAGAGGAAAAAGAAAAATCCAAACACAAAAAAGCTAAGAAAAAAAAGAAAAAACACTTAGACACATATGGAGTTAATTTAACAGCTAAGGCTGCAAATAACGAAGTAGATAGAATTATTGGTAGACATAGAGAGATAGATAGAGTAGTTCAAATTTTAAATAGAAGAACTAAAAATAATCCAGTATTGATTGGTGAACCAGGAGTAGGTAAAACCGCTATAGCAGAAGGGTTAGCTGTTAGGATTGTAGAAAAGCAAGTTCCTTCAAAGTTATTTAATACAGAGATATATCTTTTAGATTTAACTGCAATTGTAGCAGGAACTCAGTTTAGAGGACAATTTGAAAGACGTATGAAAGCTATACTAAATGAAGCTAAAGAATGTGGTAATGTAATACTTGTAATAGATGAAGTTCATAATATTGCAGGAGCAGGAGAAGTACAAGGCGGTGTTATGAATGCTGCTAATATACTGAAGCCATCTTTAGCTAGAGGCGAAATTCAGATTATAGGGGCTACAACCCTTGAAGAATATAGGAAACATATAGAAAAGGATTCTGCCCTTGAGAGAAGATTTCAGCCAGTATTGATTGAAGAACCTACTATAGAAGATAGTATAGAAATATTACAGGGTATAAAGGATTATTATGAGGATTATCATAAAGTGAAAATAACTGATGAAGCTATTGAAGCAGCGGTCAGATTGTCAGAGAGATATATTAACGATAGATATTTACCAGATAAAGCAATAGACGTAATAGACGAAGCTGGTTCTAGAGTTAATTTAAAAAATCAAGGTTTAGTGGAAATAGAAGCTTTAAAGGAAGAACTTAAAAAGATACAAGAGCAAGAAGAAGAAGCAGCTTTTAATAATGAGTATGAAAAAGCAGCTGAATATAAAATGGAAGAATGTAGGATTAAAGAAAAAATCGAAAATATAGAAAAAGAATGTAGTGAAATAGAGATTACAGAAGAGGATATTGCATATGTAATAGAGGCATGGACTAAAATACCAGTACAAAAGATTACAGAGGAAGAAGCCAAGAAGTTATTAAACTTAGAAGAGAGATTGCATAGACGTGTAATTGGACAAAACAAAGCTATTGAAAGTTTAGCTAGAACCATAAGAAGGAATCGCTCTGGATTCAGAAAGAAAAAGAAACCATCATCCTTTATTTTTGTAGGGCCTACTGGAGTAGGAAAGACTGAGTTGGCTAAAACATTGGCTCAAGAGCTATTTGGAACAGAAGAAGCGATGATTCGCATAGATATGTCGGAATATATGGAGAAACACACTGTATCAAAGTTAATAGGAGCTCCTCCAGGATACGTGGGATATGATCAAGGTGGTTTCTTAACTGAAAAGGTAAGAAGAAGACCTTATTCTGTAATACTTTTAGATGAGATTGAAAAAGCACATCCAGAAGTATTTAATTTATTACTTCAAATACTAGAAGATGGAAGATTAACTGACAGTCAAGGAAGAACTGTATATTTTGAAAACACAGTTATAATTATGACTTCAAATGCTGGAACTAACTTCAAGTCAACTGGAATGGGATTTGCAAAGGATAATTATTATGCTTTAGAAGAGAGTGTAAATGATGCACTTAAAGAAACCTTTAGACCTGAGTTTTTAAATAGAATAGATGATACTATAGTGTTTACTAAATTAACTAAAGAAGAACTTAGAAAAATAGTAGACCTTATGCTTAAAGAAGTAATTGAAGAGGCCAAGGAAAAAGATATGACTATAGAAATATCAGACGAAGTTAAAGAATTTATACTAGAAAAAGGATATGATGAAAAATATGGAGCAAGACCTTTAAGAAGAACTATTCAAAGATATATAGAAGATGAAATAGCTGAAGAGTATTTAAGAAAAAGATTTAAAGAAGGAGACCATATAAAAGTTACATTAGAAGGGGAAAAGGTAGTATTGAAGTGAAAAATGTGTATATGAGAGGATGTCTAATATGACAAAGAAATTTAATTTAAGAAGTTTATATTTGTATTTAGTGTGTCTTATAACATTAATAATTTTTATTGTGAGCTTAATACAGACAGTAGATAATTTAATGGACGTAGTATTAGTTAACGATGGATATATACAGACCTACGAGATATATAAAGAAAAATATCGTAACAGAGGAGATAATCCAGAAACAGTATATTCTAAAACAGAAGAGGAAATTCAAAAAGAATATGATGCCTATGTGGAAAGGGAACAGGATAGACAGAAAAGAATGAATATAAAAGGATTAGTTTCTAGTATTTCTGCAGCTCTTATAGCAGGAGCATTTTGGATTTATCACTGGAGAAAAGTACAAAAGGAAAAGGATGAATAATTGATTACCAAAAAGCGAGCAAAAGCTCGCTTTTTTTTGTTAAAGAAAGTATATTTACAATATATGCTATAATCAAGCTATATACAGAGGTTGGAGCATGGAGAAAATAGTGGTAGAGACCTAAGAGTATTTGACCAAAACCTAAGAGCTAAGAACTGAGAACTAAGAGCTGAGAACTAAGAACTGACTAAAATGCTGCTTACTACTAACAACGAACCACTAACTAACAAAGCGACGTAGTCGCATTTGTTTTTTAAAAAGAAATTAACTTAAAATTTACAAGCTATGATTGAAAATAAATAAAAATAGGAATAAAGTCCCAAAGAAAAAATATAATTGGGAAAAACCTAGAAATTAAGGTAATAAAGTGATATAATGTCAAACAGAACACATTTTGAATTATTTACCAAGTCGTATATACAAATCGTGGTAACATTAATAATCAAAGCTATAGTACCCAATTTATTATTATTATTCACAATTAATTGTGGAAATAAAATTAAAACATAGGAGGGTATATAGTGTTAAATAAGCTTAGAGGATTAAAAGTAATTAATTTGATTTTATCTATTGTAATACTATCGGTTATTGCTACAGGCGTTATTGGAGCTATTGGATTTACCAATATGGGCACTATAAATAACAACTTAGAGGATATATATAACAACAATTTACAATCTATTATTTACATAACATCAATTAGAGCAAATTATTTATACATAAGGATTGCTGCTAATAAAGCATTAACAGAATATACAGATGATATTAACAAGAGTATAAAAGAATATGATACTAAGATAAGAGATTATTTTAAAAAGTATAAGGGGATAGATATTAATGATGAGGAAAAAGGACTAGTGGACAGCTTAGAAGCAGACTATATAAAATATATGGAACTATGGGACAAGGGTAGAGATAACTATTTAAGCAAAGGCTATTCTTTACCACAATCACATATAAATGAAATGGTAAATATATCGAATAACTTGGATAATAAAATAAAAGAATTAAGAGATTATGAAGAAGAACATGCCGCTAAAGAAAAACAGACTAGTGACCAAATATTTAATAACAGTATTAAAGCATTTTTAATCTTATTAGGTATTATAATTGCTATATTGGGTGTAGTTGCCTTCGTTATTATAAAAATTATAAAAAAAGAATCTGAAGAAATGGTAGACAAGTTAAATACGGTAGCTGAAGGGAATTTTAATATAGACTTAAAAACTGACTATAACAATGAATTCGGTAAAATGAAAAAAGCATTAGATAGAACGGTTAAAAACGTATCTGAAATGATTAAAAATATAAAGGATACTTCAGTAAATGTAGAAGACCATGCAGAATCATTATCGGCAATATCAGAGGAAATGTCTTCGGCATCTCAAGAGGTTGCGGCCACAACACAAGAAGTAGCCAAAGGAGCTACAAATCAAGCAAATGATATAACGGAAGTTGTTAATTTATTAGAAGATTTAACAAATAATATTGATAACATATATGACCAATTAAAATCTGTAAGACAACATACCGATGATACAACGAGCAAAGCAAAGGACGGAAAAGAACAATTAGATGTACTATTAAAATCCGTAGATGATATTAGAAATTCTTTCGATGTAGTATTAAATAATGTAATGAATTTATCGTCATCTATATCTGAGATAGGAAAAATTACAGATGTTATAGCTGATATTTCAGAGCAAACCAATTTACTTGCATTAAATGCAAATATAGAAGCAGCTAGAGCAGGAGAAGCAGGAAGAGGATTTGCGGTTGTAGCTGAGCAGGTAAGAAACTTAGCTGAGGAATCTAAAAAATCTACAGTTGAGATACAGAGCTTAATTGAATCAATATCTAAGGAATCTAATCAAGTAATAAATACAGCAAAGGATGTTGAAGGCTTTGTAAAATCACAGACAGAAATAGTAACTAGTACTACATCTTCTTTTGAAGACATAATAGAATCAGTAGAAAATGTAGCACCACTTATTGAAAATACATATAAATCAATTAATCATACAGTTGAATCAAAAGATAGGGTTTTAAATAAGGTTGAAAATGTAAGTCAAGTTGTTGAAGAAACATCATCAGCAACTCAACAAATATCTGCATCATCAGAGGAAATGGCTTCTTCAGCAGAAGAAGTTGCTGCATCGGCACAAAGCTTAACAGGAATGACAAAACAACTTATAGATGCAGTAAAGAAGTTTGAAGTCTAAATATTAATTATTAAGCCTAACCATCTTTTATAAAGATATGGTTAGGCTTAATTTTATTTTGTTTATTTAAATATAACTAAAATATTAGAGAGTGTAAAGAAATTTAGTATATTCTATTTTATAAAAAAATTTTGTTTGAGCCCTTCTTGAGAATTTGGACCTACCCATACATAAAATTCTCCAGGTTCTACTGCTAAATTATAATTTTTATCTAAAATACTTAGCTCCTTTGCAGTTAAAGTAAATTGTATAGTTTTTGTTTCACCAGGTTGGAAACTAACTTTAGTAAACCCTTTTAACTCTTTAATCGGTCTTGTATAATTACTTACCAAATCTCTAATATATAATTGAACTATTTCTTCTCCTGGCATATTTCCAGTATTAGTTACATCTACCCAAACTTTAAGGCTTTCATTTGGTTTAATAATCTTTTTACTCAGCTTAAGGTTAGAATATTTATAAATATTATAACTTAATCCATATCCGAATGGATATAATGGAGTTTCTTCAATATCAATATATTTCTTAAAATTAGGACGGCCAGTGTTTTTGTGATTGTAATATATTGGAATCTGTCCTTCGGCTCTTGGAAATGTAACAGGTAATTTTCCACTAGGATTATAATTACCAAATAACACATCACAGATGGCATTACCAGATTGTATACCTAAATGCCAAGCTTCAACAATTGCTTCCACATTTTCTGCTAACCAAGGGATGACTAAAGGTCTACCATTCATTAAAATGGTAACTATAGGAGTGGTAGTGTTAGCTTTAATCGCATGAATTAAATCCTGCTGTGGTTTTGGGAGTCCTAAGTATGCTCTATTATGGTTTTCACCACTCATAGCTGCACTTTCTCCTAATACGGCAATAATAATATCTGAATTTTGTGATGCTTTTATAGCTTCTTTTACACCATTAGGAATTTCTTTATTAATTTCACAGCCTTTTACAAATGTTATTTTAGTATTTAAAGATAATGAAGATTTGATTGCATCTAATACTGTTACTACAGTTTTAGGATTACCTTTACAAGCCCAACAACCTAATGGATTTACTTTATCATCAGCTAGTGGACCTATAACTGTTACTCTTTTAATATTTTTATCTAAAGGAAGAATATTATCCTTATTTTTAAGTAATACAATAGATTTTCTAGCAGCTTCTCTAGCTTTGCTTATATGAACATTAGAAAGAAATACTTCTTTTGACATTGATTCATCTACATAAGGATTGTCGAATAGTCCCAGCCAATATTTAACTCTTAGTATTCTTCTAACTGATTCATTTATAAGTTTTAATAGCTCAGGATTTTCGTTAATTATATTTTTTAGATTTTCTATGTATACGCCAGAGTGCATATCCATGTCTACTCCAGCTTTTAAGCCTTTTTCTGCAGCATCCTTTCCGTCATTAGCAAATCCATGAGGGATTAACTCTTCAACAGATTTCCAATCACTTACTACAAATCCATTAAATTGCCAATCTTTTTTTAATATTTGTGTTAATAAATAATAATTTCCTGAAGCGGGTATTCCGTTTAAATCATTAAATGCAGACATTATAGTAGATGCTCCTGCTTCAATTGCTGACTTAAAAGGAGGTAATATAGTTTCTCTTAAAACTCTTTCTGATAAATCTGTGGTATTGTAGTCTCTACCACCTTCTGCCCAACCATAAGCAGCGAAATGCTTTGGACAAGCAGCTGTTCTAGGATATTTACTTTCATCTAGGCTTTGAAATCCTATAATCCTTGCTTCTGCTAACCTAGAACCGAGATATGTATCTTCTCCAGACCCTTCAGCAATTCTACCCCATCGAGGGTCTCTACATATATCAACCATAGGAGCAAATATCCATCGTATACCCTCAGTAATAGCTTCCTTTGCTGCTACCTCTGCAGTGCTTTGCACCAATTCGGGGTCCCAGCTACAGGCTTCAGCTAAAGGGATTGGGAAAATAGTTTTATATCCATGAATAACATCATCACCAATAAGAAGTGGAATACCAATACGACTCTCTTCTACTGCTATTCTTTGAAATTCATTAATTTTTTCTGCACCACTTACGTTTAAAAGAGAACCTATACGGCCTTCGCGTATTAATTGAATTTCCTTTTCTTTGCAGCGGCCAAACTGGGTCATTTGTCCAATTTTTTCTTCTAGAGTCATTTCATTTAATAAGGTTTCTATTTTTTTTTCGTATTCTTGCGATAAAACAAATTTTTTCATATACCATCACCTATCCTTTCGGTTTGTCAAAAAATTATACAAAAAAACAGTTGCCAAAAAATTATTTTTGAGTTAAAATTTAAATAGGAAGATGATGGTATAGTAATATAATAATTTATACCGATTTTTAAGTCAATTTTTTTATAACAAAAATCGAAACGTTTCGAAAACAAAAAATCAAAAAAATGGAATAGTAATAGAAATATATTTTTTTATCAATTCATCGAAACGTTTCGAAATAACATATTGAAAGGAGAGAAGATTTGGCTACATTAAAGGATGTTGCAAAAAAAGCAAAGGTTTCACTTTCTACAGCTTCGTATGCTCTTAATGGTGGTGAAAGAGTAAGTAAAGAAACAAGAGAAAAAGTTCTGAAAGCAGCAGTTGAGCTTAACTATCATCCTAATGGAATAGCTAGAAGCTTAAAAAAGCAAAAAACTAATACTATAGGGTTATTTGTCCATGATTTTAGTGGACCCTTTTACAATGAAATTATTCAAGGTATTCAAGATTCCTGTAAAAATTTTGGATATGATTTAATAGTTTGCACAAATAATTCATCAAAGAGGTTTTTAAAGGAAAAATTAGTCGATGGAGCAATTATAATTGACCCATACATCCCTGATGATTTACTTATTAGTGTAGCCGATAGAAATTTCCCTATAATCACAATGGATAGAGAGTTAAATAATGATTATATATATAATATTTTACTTGATAATAAAAAAGGAGCTTATGATATTACTACTCACCTTATCAAGTTAGGAATAAATACGATTGGCTATATAAGTGGACCAGACAACTCCTATGACAACAGGAGACGTTTTCAGGGGTATAAGGATGCGTTAATTGATAATAATAAAAGATTTAGTGAAAAACTTGTTCTTCACAGCGATTTTACAGAAAAAGGTGGATATGAAATAGTAAAGGAATATGCTCAGAAAAATAGTTTACCAGAAGCTTTTTTCTGTTCCAATGATGAGATGGCTATTGGTGCAATAAATGCTTTAAAGGAATTAGGGATTAAGATACCAGAAGATATAGGCATAGTAGGGTTTGACAATATTAATATATCAAAATATATTTCACCTCAACTTACTACAGTAAATATTCCAAGGTTTAATTGGGGAGCTAAATGTGTTGAGATATTGATGAAACTCTTAAATAAAGAACAGATGAGTGAAAGATTAATAATGATTCCAGTCGAATTAGTGGTTAGAAATTCTTGTAGAAATACAAGCGGGAGGAATGGATTAAGTTATGATTGACATTAAGAATGAAAAAGTAATGATAAATGGACATGAAAGAATGTTATACGGTGGAGAACTTCATTACTTTAGAGTTCCTAGAGAAGAGTGGAGAAATCGTATTCAAAAAATTAAAGAAGCTGGTTGTAATATGATAAGTACTTATATACCATGGATTTGGCACGAACAAGAAGAGGGAAAAATTGACCTAACTGGTTATACTCGTGCAGAAAGGGATTTAAATTCATTTTTAAAATTATTATATGAAGAAAACGTTTATTGTCTGGTTAGGCCAGGACCTTATGTGATGGCTGAACTTAAACAAGAAGGTCTTCCGGATTGGGTACTTGATAAATATCCAGAGGTTATAGCTAGAAAACAGGATGGCCAGATTCATCCTACTAAAGTGGTTAGCTATATGCATCCAAAGTTCTTAGAATTGGTTTCAAAGTGGTATAAAGCAGTATGTGAAATAATAGAGCCATATCAGATTACAAAGGGTGGTCCAATTATAATGTTTCAACTGGATAATGAAGTTGGAATGCTACAATGGGTAACTAATCAAGCTGATTATAGTGATATCACTCTTAATTATTTTAGAGATTACTTAATAGATGAATATAAGAGCTTAGACAACTTAAAAGAAAAATTTAGAGTCAATGTTTCAAGTTTTGAGGAATTTGCATTTGAATATACATTAAATCAGGAAGAAAACTATGCATTACCTCTTCACTATGAATGGGGCTATTTCATGAGAAATTACTATAAGAAATATATCAATAAGCTAAAGGAAATTGCAGAAGGTTATGGAATAGAGGTTCCATTTGTTGTAAATATTCATGGATTTACAACCCATGACTTATCAAAACGTGGGATTGCTTATCCGATAGGGATATCTCAGCTCCATGATACAGCTGAAATTGATAAAGTTGTATTAGCTGGTGACTATTATATAGGTAATGTTAATTATGATAACTATCATGACATAATAATAGCTAATGCCTTTACTAAAGCAGTACAATCTGATAAACAGCCATTATTCTCAGCTGAATTTCAAGGGGGCTGTATATCTGATATACCAAGGCTTCAACCATCAGCCTTTGATTTGAATACAAGGATATGTGTAGCCCATGGAATGAATGGTCTTAACTACTATATGTTTGCAGGTGGAGAAAATTATGAAGATATTGGACTTTTCGGTAGAAGACATGAGTGGCAGGCTCCATTAAGTTCTAAAGGAGAAGAAAGAGAACACTACTATAAAATTAAGTATTTAGGAAAAATGTTCAGAATATTTGAAAAAGAAATACTATCAACTAAAAAAGCTACACAGACATACTTAGGGTTTTATCCTGATTATTATATGACTGAATATTTTAATGAATATACGAAAGATATGGTAAACAAGATTACTGCATATCGTGACCACTTTGGATTTAATGGAGTTATTAGGGGATTAACCGTAGCTAATATCTCATATGAAGGTTATAACCTTTTAAAAGAAAGCGAAATATTGGTTGATAAAATCCCTAGTTTATGGGTTTTAACAACTGATTGGATGTCAGCAGATATTCAAATGAAGCTTTTAAGATACATAAAAAATGGTGGGAAACTAGTGTTATTCCCTACAGTGCCAACTAAAGATTTTGATGGTAAAGATTGTACTATTCTTTTAGATGGAATTGACATTGAGTTCAAGGATAGATTGCATGTAAGACATGAGTTAAATGTTAAGGGTATGGACTCTGTAGTTGTATCATATTCTGAATCATATCAAGGAGATAATATTGAGACAATTGCAGTAAGAGAAAAGGATAAAACAGAGGATATTACTGCATTTTCTAAATATGTGGGAGATGGAAAAGTAGTAGTATTCGGAGTAGGTATGGAATTTGACTTTCATTATAAAAAACAAGTTATTTTAGATATAGCAGAAGAAATAGAATTAAAACCTTTAGTAGATAAAACTGATAATTTTTTGGAAGTTGTTATAAGAGAAGATGAAAATAGTAAAAAGTTTGTGTTCATTCATAACTATGATGAGTATGCTAGAAAAACAAAAATTACTTATAAAGGACAATTATTATTTGATGGAAATGAGATAATGATACCACCTCGTAGTGGAGTAATGCTACCGATTAATTGTCTAGTATATGATGATATAGTTGTAAATTATAGTACATTAGAGATATTTGACATAATAAAAGATAATAAAGCTGTTACATTGTTAATAAAGACCTTCGGGCAAGGAGAAATTTTATTAACAAGTAAAAAATACCTTCCATTGAATTATGATGAAATTTGGGAAAATGAAGATGGTTATTCATATAAAGTAACTATTGATAGTACTGACGAAGTATTCAAGTTAATTTTAGCTAATAGAGAAAATATTAGTTAAATCAGGTATTAAATAAGTAAAGAGTTGTTTAAAATTGAGATAAAAAATATAATTTAAAGGATTTTATAGAGATAAGCTAAAAATTTACAAAGTTTGATTATCAAATATTTTTATATAAAGTTAAATTTAATTAAAAAGAGAAGGGGGAAATATTGATGAAAAATTTTAAAAGAATTATTTCACTATTTCTTACAGTAGTTATGGTTACCATGACTTTTGCAGGGTGTTCTAGTCATCAGACAAAAACAGAACAACAGACAGGAAATCAAGATAATAACACTAGAGAAAATATTATTAGTAAAGAAGATTTTAAAGGTGAAATTGAATTAATGGTTCCAGCTGGAGATTATATTTCATTCATGAAAGAAAATATAATCCCATATTTTGAAAAAGAGTACCCTAATGTAAAAGTAATTGTTACTGATGACCAAAACATAGATACTAGAATCGCAGCAGGTGATGCTCCAGATGTTTACGCAGGTGTTTTTGGGTATCAGCCAGCCAAGTATGCTAAAATGGGCAAATTAGTGAATTACGAAAAATTTGAAGATTATAATGAACTTTTTGCACGCATTGATGAAAGGTACATAAATAAAAACTTTGGTGGATTATACTATGTTCCATGGAATGCAACTACTCAGCTTATGATATATAATAAAAATCTTTTTAAGGAAGCAGGATTAGATCCAAATAAACCGCCAAAAACTTTTGAAGAATTCTTAGAAACTGCGGAGAAGATAAGCAGACTTCCAAAGCGTGAGGATGGTTCAAAAGTATATGGTACTGTATTTTGGAATGAAGCTTTAGCATGGGGTGGCTGGTACTGGACTATGTTAACCCAGATATACTACAACATGAATAATGGGCAGTATCAGTTATTTAATAAATATGGTACTGATGTAGTATTTGATAAAGAGGATGCCAAAATGGGTGAATTCTTTCAATTCATGAGAAAAGCTCAAGAGTATGCACCACCAAACATGGAAAAGAATTTCTTCTCTCGAAATATTGGTATGTGGCTTCAATTTGGTTATGGATGGAAGGCTAATTTAGATGAAGCTGCAGGTGAGCCAATGGAGATTGGTAAAGATGTTGGAGTGGCTCCTATACCTGTTCCTAAGGAAGGAGATACTCATTGGTCTACACTAGATGGTCGTGCTTTAATGATATTTAAAAGTAAACCTGAACAGGAAAAATTAGCTTGGGAATTAGTTAAGTTTCTTATGAGAGATGATAAGAATTTAGAAGCTTGTAAAACGTTAGGACAACTTCCTACTTTGAAGTCATTAAAAAATGATCCATATTTCCAATTACCAGAGAATAAACCATTTGTAGAGCAACTTAAATATACTCTACCAAATGAACCATTTGCTGAAGTAGATGATGTCGCAAACATTATTCAACAAGTATACATAGAAACTGTTATTGAAAAGAAAATAAGTCCTGATGAAGCTGTGGGGAAAAAGCTGCTAAAAAAGCAAGAGAGATATTAAAGAATAAATAAAATCAACTATTATTAATACTGTCTGCAACTATATTACTAGTAGTTGCAGACAGATGTTTTAATAGGATAACTTAAATAAAGGAGATGAAAAAATGAAAAAAAAATTATCCTCTAAACATATCTGGGGTTATATATTTATATCTCCTTGGATAATGTACTTTTGCGTATTCTTAGTTTATCCTTTTATTTTAGCTTTTAAGAATAGTTTCCTTGATTTAAATGTGCTAGAGCCAGAAAAAGCTCATTTTGTTGGATTTGGAAATTGGATAGATGCTGTATCAGATAAACTATTTTGGAAATCAATATTTAATATAATTTATAATCAATCTATATTTATAGCTCTTACGTTTTTATTAGGTTTAGCCTTTGCAATTCTTTTAAAAGAAATAACATTCGGTGGTGCATTATTTAGGACGATTTACTTTTTACCAGTTATAACTTCTATTACCGTAGCAATGATTATATTTAACTTTATATCTAGTCCTGAGGGGCCAATTCAAGCATTATTAATGAAATGGAATATAATTAGTGAACCCATATTTTGGAGATTCGATAAGTGGCTACCTATGCCTATATTAGCTGTATTTAACAGCTGGAAGTGGTTTGGTGTTCAGATGATTATCTTCTTAGGGGGACTGATGTCAATTGATCAACGTATTTATGAGGCTGCTGACATTGATGGTGCTGGTTGGTTTAGAAAATTATTTTCTATAACCATACCATTACTTAAACCCCAAATAGTTTTTGTATTAACAATGAATATTATCAATGGACTTCAGATGTTCACAGAAGTATTCATGAATTTTGATTTATATGGTGGACCATATAATTCAGGGTTAACTCCAGTTATGTATTTATATGCTAAAGGTTTTGATAAGATGCAAATGGGAGATGCCTCAGCAACAGGTTTATTATTAGCATCAATAATCTACTTATTAACTATGATACAACTAAGAATATTAAATAAAGGAGAAGAGGAAGGGATTTAAATGGAGAGAACTTATGAGTGTAAATATGTTGATAATAAAAAAATAAAAAAAGGTATTAGAATAAAGAGACATAAAGTTATAAAAAACTTTATAATCTATGCGATATTGATATCTGGAGCTTTTGTAGTAATATATCCTTTCTTTTTCATGGTAATTAACTCATTAAAGACTGGTCCAGAGATTATGCATCACCCTAATGCTTTACCACGAGAAATTTCATTAAAAGGATATATAGGAGTATTTAAGTTACTAGATGTACCGAGATTATTTTTAAATACTATTTTTATTTCAGGTAGTGTAACAATATTAAACACTATCTTTTCTTCAATGGTAGCGTATGGAATCGTAAAAACACAAATTCCAGGAAGAAAAGTTTTATTTAAAATTATATTAGGCTCTATGATGATTCCCGGAATTTTGTTACTAATACCAACTTATATGATGATGTATAACTGGAATTGGATTAATACTTATAGAGTACTTATTATTCCAGCAGCTATAAGTGCTTATAATATTTTTTTGATGATGCAGTTTATGAAGCAAATCGACAATGCATATTTGGAAGCTGCTCGTATTGATGGTGCTAGTGAATGGCAAATATTTTGGAAAATTGTTTTACCCATGTCAAAACCAGCACTGGCTACTATAATGATTCTTACTTTTATGGGAAGTTGGAATGACTTTTTTGGGCCATTATTATATTTAAGGGATGAATCTTTAATGACTTTACAATTAGGATTGTACCGTTTTAGCAGTTCTATTCCAGGGAAACATATAGAGCAGTTATGGGCTGCTACAACAATGATTTCCATTCCTGTAGTAATAGTATTTTTCTTCTTGCAAAAGAATTTTATAAAAGCTTTTACAGGCATAGGCCTAAAATAATTACAGGAGGAATTAGTTATGTTTACGTTAATAAAGAAACACCGTTTCTTGACCCTTATAACATTAGTAATTCTTGTTACGTACACATGGGTTTGGGTTCAATGTTATATAGCAACGCAAAACTACTATAGAAATGCTATGGATAATTTGAATAAAGGGAAATATATTACTGCTTTGAAAGGTGATAGAGTATTATCTGAAGATAATTCAAAATATGTCTTTATTGGAGGATTCCAACAGGTTGTTGAGATTTGGGAAAATCCTTGTGCAGTACCGAAACCAAAATTGTATACACAAGCAAAAGAAAAAATTAGTTCAATTATAAAAGAAAAAATTGATATACATACTGGTGAAGAGGCTTTTCAGACATATATTAACTTAGATAATAGGTATTTACCTGAAATTTTGTTACATGTTGGGGATTTATATTTACGGAAAGGTGATAAGAAAAGTGCTAAAGAAACTTATACAGTTGTGAAAGATGCTTTTGCTTTTAACCAAGAAGCTGTTAAATCTGCTGAAGAAAAACTGAATAGAATAAAATAGGATAAGCTTGATATTGAGGAGGGATTATAATGACAGAAGCTAGAAAATTTAAAAACAAATATGGCTACTTTACAGATGATGGCAGAGAATATGTAATTACAGAACCAAAAACGCCAAAACCTTGGGCTAATATTATTAGCAATGGAGATTATTCATTAATGATTTCTCAAACTGGTGGTGGATATTCTTGGAGAGGAAATGCGGGACAAAACAGAATAACTAGGTCGATGCAGGATATAATTAAAGACCCTTGGGGTAAATACGTATACATAAGGGATGTTGAAACTAAAGAATTTTGGTCTGCTGCATGGAAGCCAGTAATGGCAGATTATGAATATTATGAAGTAAGACATGGTATAGGATATTCAATTTTTAATCAAAAAATTAATGGTATAAAGAGTAAAATGAAAGTATTTGTAGTACCTGATGCTCCAGTAGAGATTATTGAGATAACTCTTGCAAATGAAAGTGAAAGAAAAAGAATATTAGATGTTACTACTTTTTTCGAATGGGGACTTGGATTTGCTCCAGATGAACATAGAGAGTTCCACAAAATTTTTATTGACTCAAAGTATGAGGATGACATTAATGGACTATTAGTTGATAAATACTTGTGGGGATTTCCAGATGAAAAAGGAAGAAATAATAATATTAGTTGGGAATATACAGCTTTTCATGCAGTTAGTGAAAGACCTAAATCATATGATGGCGATAAGGAATCTTTTATAGGAATATATGGACATGAGTCTTGTCCTAGAGCTATGAAAGAAGATAAATTAGCACAAAGAGTAGGACGTTTTGTTGATGCTTCTGGTTCTTTACAGGTAGAATTAGAATTAAAAAAAGGTGAAAGCAAAACAGTAGTGTTTACAATAGGGGCAGCAATGAAAAGCTATGAAGATCCTAAAGAATTAGCTAACAAATATACTAATGTTGAGGCTGCACAAAAAGCTTTTGAAGATGTACATAAATTTTGGAGTCAATTTATAGATACAGAAGAAATTAAAACTCCAGATGAAGCAATGAACATTATGACTAATGTTTGGCTTAAATATCAGTCTATATCATGTCGTCTATGGGGTAAATCTGCATATTATCAGACAAGTGCTGGATATGGATATCGTGATCAGCTACAGGATTCACAGATATTCTTGATAAGTAAACCTGAATATACAAAAAAACAAATACTAATGCATGCAGAGCAGCAGTTTAATGAAGGAGATGTGCTTCATTGGTGGTTTACAATTAGAGGTGGAGGCCCTAGAACAAAGTGTTCAGATGATTTATTATGGTTGCCATTTATTCTAGAAGCATATCTTAAAGAAACAAAGGACTTTACTATACTAGATGAAAGAGTATCATTTTTAGATGGTGGAAGAGCAACAGTATACGAGCATTGCAAACGTGCTATCGAAAGAGCTTTTCATAGATTTAGTCCAAGGGGCATACCATTAATGGGAGACCATGATTGGAATGATGGATTAAGTGCTATAGGTAATGATTGGAAGGGAGAAAGTTTCTGGGTAGGAGAGTTCTTATATGAAATTCTTAAGGAATTTATTTCAATAGCAAGAGAACGAGGCGACTATCAGTTTGCAGATAAGTGTAAAATTGTATATGAATCATTAAAAGAAAACCTTAACAAATATGGTTGGGATGGTGAATGGTATTTACAAGCTACAACAGATCATGGTTTAAAAGTAGGTTCCAAAGAGAATGAAGAGGGTAAGATTTTTCTGAATCCTCAGATTTGGGCAGTAATAAGTGGTATTGCAGATAAAGATCGAGCTAAAAAAGCCATGGAAGCTGTAACTAAGTATCTATTAAAAGACTACGGTACACTATTACTATATCCTGCATATACAAAGGTAAGAAATGATATTGGATATATCACCAGATATGCTCCTGGATTAAGAGAAAATGGTGGTGTTTATACACATGCCGCTACATGGTCTGTGTGGGCATATACACTAATTGGGGAGTCTGAACTTGCATATGAAGCTTATAAAAGAATTTGTCCACCTAATAGGTCAGACAATCCAGATGGATATATGTGTGAACCGTATGTAACTCCTGGTAATACAGATGGACCATTATCTCCATACTATGGAAGAGGAGGGTGGACTTGGTATACAGGTTCTTCACAATGGTTACATCGTGTAGCAACTCATTGGATTTTAGGAGTAAGACCGACCTATGAGGGATTGTTAATTGACCCAAGTATTCCAAAAGAATGGGATGGATTTACTTATAGAAGACAGTTTAGAGGTGCAACTTATTTAATAAATGTTAATAATAGTGCTCATGTAAATAGAGGAATAAAGGAAATATATGTAGATGGAAAATTAATAGAAAACAATGTGCTTCCAGATTTCAAAGATGGAAAAGAACATAGAGTAAAAGTATTAATGGGTTAACTTTCCATCGAAAAACTAATATAAATAAAGTGGCCGCAATGCGGCCACTTTATTTATATTAAGTAGGAGCGTGCCCAGTAAAGCTGTAATTTGCTTACTGGTGAAAGTCCAGTCTAGGTAGTTGCCAAGGAGCCTAGTAGCTATAAGACCAGTGCCATCAGAGATGATGGTGTTGAAGTGTTTCGAAAATGTACCTTTGTGGTGCTAGCAAAGATGCAGACCGTAACATAAAGTGAATCCTGCAGCAATGTTAGAAAAACCCCGTTAGGGGAGAGAAGAGGGTGGCAAGGCCCTTTCTATAGGACGAAGTCCATGGAATGTGTGGAGAACTTGGATTACAACACAGAAGAATCCTCCAGTGTACGGAGATTGGTATGTATCGAAAGTAAATTACGGAACTGGGGAGGCCTTACTCTGCACAGCGATAGCTGTAAAAGTAGATGTATATAAGCCAATAGGTGAAATTACAATCTAGCAGAGAGGGAGTCGGAGGGGGACATAGTACCTATAATGAATAGGATAACAAAACCTATTCTAGGAAAGGTGCCCTACTTAGCTAGTGTTTTATAAGGAGGTAAGAGCGAGTGAATGTCCAAAGGACTAACAACACCATAGATAAAGTTCGAGAATTTCAAATAAAACTATACTTATCAGTCAAGGCAAGTAAGACAAGAAGATTTCATGCCTTATACGACAAGGTATATCGAATGGATATACTTGAAAAAGCATGGAAGAAGGAATATTATAAGATAGCCAAAATGATAAATGGTATGGGATTAAAACGTCTTGCTACTAGTTAAAAGCCGTATGAGAAAGAATCTCACGTACGATTTGATGAGGAGGTGGCGGAAGAGAGTTACCTCAAATTCACCATTTTACTCTATAATTATCAACAGATTAAAATTGTGGATAAAATATGATTTTAAAACTACTAACAACGAACTACTAACTAACAAATCGACGAAGTCGACATTGTTCTTATTTTTTACGTCTTCCAGCACATTGTCTTTCCTGTCCACTGTTTCTAGTAAACTGTTCTCTAAAAAGCAGCTTTGCTGCTTTTTGACCCTAGACAAATAACAATATTTGAAGTATTCTCAATAGTGAGTAGTTTACGATTTAACACATCCAATTAAGAAGGTGAAATTTATGATATATATAACGGTAGCAATGTACTATGAAGCTAAACCTTTTATTTCAAAATTAGCATTAAAAAGAGATAATGACATAAAAAGATTTCAAGTATTTAAAAATAATGAAGTAGCACTCATTATAAGTGGGGTAGGGGTGATGGCATCTTCAATTGCCACAACATATCTGCTTACAAAATATAATGCAAACTCTACTGATTTGTTTATAAACGTTGGAGTATGTGGTTCCACCGATAAAGAGATAAAATCAGGTGAAGTATTTTTATGTCATAAAATTATAAATCATGATTCCAAGAAAATTTTTTATCCTGATATGTTATTTAGACATCCATTTAAAGAAGGAGTATTAGAGAGTTTTTCTAAAGTAGTTACAAAGGATATGTTAGAAGATGTTAAAGGTGATTTAGTAGATATGGAGGGAGCAGCAGCGTACGAGGCAGCATCAACTTTTTTGCCACCACATCAAATAAATTGTATAAAAATAGTATCTGATTTTTTAGAGCCTGATAATATAAAACCTGAAGAAGTAGAACACATTGTTAACAAAAATACAGATATCATTATTAGGTGGATATTAAGTAGACATAAAGCTATAACACCTAAAAGAAGTATCCTTACAGATGAAGAAAAGAATGTACTTCAACAAATAAGTGAAAATCTAAAGTTATCGACTACAATGAATCATCAATTAATACAATTAGCTAAGATGTATAAAATCAGGGAAGGTAACTTATTAGAAGTAGTTAAACCATTAATATCACTAAAATGTGAGTCTAAAAGAGAAGGGAAGAGTTATTTTGCAAAGCTTAAAGAACAACTTATGGAATTCTAGTTTTTCTCACATTTATATTGAAAAAAAGGCTAAGGATTATCTAAATACAAAGGAAATTTTGTCTAAATTTAAAGATGCTATTAAGATAGAAATAGACCACTATAAAGATGTATTTTCTAGGGGACATCAAAGCTTTGTACTACAAAAAAATAGCCCTAAATTAATATTAGCTGTTAAGGAAGATAATTTAGTATATAAAGGAGCAGAAGTTTGTGAAGACTTCGGTAACCAGCATTTTTATTACACTTCTTCTATAATGAATTGCATATATAACTGTGAATATTGTTATTTGCAGGGGATGTATTCATCGGCTAACGTTGTAGTTTTTGTAAATATTGAAGACATTTTTAATGAAATAGAAAAATTACTTGAAAAGCATCCTGTATATCTTAGTATTTCCTATGAGACTGATTTATTAGCCTTTGAAGGGTTGACCTCTTATACATCAAAATGGATGGAATTTGCAAGCAAACATTCAGACTTAAAGCTTGAGCTTAGAACGAAGAGTGCTAATTTTAATGCAATAAGCCATATAAAACCATTAAATAACGTTATTTTAGCATGGACAATTTCACCCGACAAGGTTATAGTTCAATATGAGAAGGGAACTCCTTCTTTAGATAATAGACTTAAAAGTGTTCGTAGTGCAATGGATAAAGGATGGAAAGTGCGATTGTGTTTTGACCCACTATTGTATATAAAGGAATGGAGAAAGCATTATAGTAAATGTATAGATAAGACTTTTGATGTTGTTCCTGTTGAACAAATACATGATATTAGCATTGGAGTTTTCAGAGTATCGAAGGATTATTTAAAGAGGATTAAAAAAGAGAGAACAAATTCTATGCTATTAGCTTATCCCTTTGAATGTAAAAATGGGGTATGTAGCTATACTAAAGAACATACTGAACAGATGATAAACTTTGTTTATAATAAGGTAAATAAGTATGTGACAAAGGAAAAAATATACATTTGAAAGGAAGATAATAATGAAGACAGCTATAGTTACAGGAGCTTCTTCGGGGATAGGTCTTGAAATAACCAAAAAACTTCTAGACCTTGGATATAGAGTCTATGGTATTGCAAGAAATTTTTCTAAAGCTCGAATAGAAAATGATAATTTCATAGAGGTTGTATGCGATATAACTGAAACTTATAAACTTGCAGAGAAAATAAAAAAGATAAGAAAAAAGGAAGAAATATATATACTTGTAAATAATGCGGGAGTAGGATATTTTGGTCCCCATGAAGAGCTTAATCCTAAAAAAATCCATACAATGGTGGCTACTAATTTAGAGGCACCTTTGGTGTTAACCCAATTGTTATTAAGGGACTTAAAAAAGACCTCGGGATATGTTATAAATATATCTTCTATAACTGCCAAAAAATCCAGCACCTATGGATGTGCTTATGCTGCTACTAAAGCTGGATTGGCACATTTCAGTAGAAGCTTATTTGATGAGACTAGAAAAAAAGGAGTTAAAGTTGTAACTATTTATCCTGATATGACTAAGACTCCTTTTTATGAACATCTTGATTTTAGAGAAGGAGATATTGAAGAAAGCTATATAACACCTGAGTGTGTAGCAAATGCAGTAGAGACAATTTTAGTCCAAAGATATGGAACTGTTGTTACAGAAATAACATTACAACCCCAAAGACATATGATTACTCGTAAGAAGAGGAAAAATAACAAATAAGGTAGGAGATGCTATATGAGATGGGGAGATAAAAGGTATCATTCATTAAACTATGAGTTGAGAAAGCAATTTGGACAAAAGGTAATTAAATTATCCCTTGATGGTGGATTTACTTGTCCAAATAGAGATGGAACTATTGGAAGAAGAGGATGTCTTTTTTGTAGCGAAGAAGGTTCAGGGGAGTTTGCAGCTCCTAGAAGATTAAGTATTACTAAGCAGATTAAACAACAGATAGAATTTTTATCACCTAAATGGAAAACTGGTAAATATATAGCGTATTTTCAAAACTTCACTAACACTTATTCTACTGTTGAAGACTTGAGAAGAAAATATATAGAAGCCATTTCTTATAAAGGGGTAGTAGGATTAGCTATAGCAACAAGACCTGATTGTTTACCTGATGATGTATTAGACTTATTAGAAGAGCTTAGTAAAAAGACTTATTTATGGGTAGAGCTTGGATTACAATCAATTCATGAAAAAACAGCAAAGTTAATAAGAAGAGGGTATGACTTATCTTGTTTTGAAGAAGCAGTGGATAAATTGAGAAAAAGAAATATAAATATAGTTACACATCTTATTTTAGGACTACCTAATGAAACTAGAGAAGATATATTAGAAACAGTAAAATATGTGGCCAAAAAGGATATTCAAGGAGTTAAGCTTCATCTGCTTCATATATTAAAAAATACAGATTTATGTGAGTACTATTATAAGCATCCTTTTCCACTTTTATCTAAAGAAGAATATATTTCATTAGTTGTAGACGCTTTAGAATTATTACCTCCAGAAATGGTTATTCATCGTTTAACAGGAGATGGAGCAAAGGATTTATTGGTTGGACCTAGGTGGAGCTTACACAAGTTAGCTGTATTATCAGGTATAGATAAAGAGTTAAAGAGAAGAGATAGTTATCAAGGAAAGAAGGTAAAGAATACAATTGACAATTGAGAATGGAGTATTATAGTCGATGAACTTGGGCGTTCATCGACTATAAAAAATACATTTGGTTCTTGAGGGATGCCTACGTCCCTCAAGTTATAGATTTACTTTCCAAATATTTTTTCCTTTATCTTAATTCCAGTTTCAGTTGCTGCAACTCCACCTAAAGCAGTTTCTCTGAGCTCATGGGGAAGGGATTTGCCCACCTTATACATAGCTTCAATTACTTCATCGAATGGGATTATGCTTTTTACTCCAGCTAAAGCTAAATCTGCTGATAACAGTGCATTAATAGTACCTGATGCATTTCTTTTTGTACATGGTGCTTCTACAAGTCCTGCTATTGGGTCACAAATAAGTCCCATTACATTCTTTATAGCAGTTGCTGCTGCATGTAATGACATTTCTGGTGAGCCACCTGCCATTTCAACGATAGCAGCTGCTGCCATAGCAGAAGCTGAACCACATTCAGCTTGACAACCTCCTTCTGCTCCAGAAAGAGTAGCATTTTTAGCTATTATTTCTCCTATACCAGAAGCGGTAAATAAAGCGTTTATTATTTCTTCATCAGTAGAGTTTAATACTTCGCTAGCTGTAATTATAGTAGCTGGTATTATTCCAGCAGAGCCGGCAGTTGGTGCAGCACATATTCTTCCCATTGATGCATTTACTTCTGAACAAGATAATGCACGTGCCATAGCCTTATTTATAGTATCACCACATAAAGTTTTTTGTGACATTCTATAGTCATTAACTCGTTTAGCATCTCCGCCTATGATGCCACCTACAGATTTAATATCTTGTTCTAGACCTAATTTTGCTGATTCTCTCATAACTTCAAGGTTATTCTTCATTTTATTTCTCACATCATTTATACTTAATCCTGTTAATTTACATTCTTTTTCTATTACAATTTCTGATATTTTACAATTTCTTTCTTTAGTAAGTGTCAGTAGTTCTTTTCCACTGTTGTACATACTAAACCTCCTCTTTAATTGGGTTTATAGCTCTGACTGATATTATATTTTCTATTTTAGTTAGTTCTTTTACTAATTCATTTGACAGTTCATCGTCGGTTTCTATAATCATTGAAGCTTCTACCCCGCGGTCTTTACGATTTACTTTCATAGTTGCGATGTTTATATCATTTTGAGCTAGTACAGTTGAAACTCTGCTTATAACTCCTTTTTTATCATATTGTCTTATGAAAAGGGTTGGATATTCACCTGTAAACTTAACATTATAACCATCGATATTTGTTATAAGTATATTACCTCCACCAATTGAAGAACCAGTAATTTCAATTTTATTGTCATCTTCTTTAGTAAAAACTATTTTCACTGTGTTAGGATGTGCATATCCTAAGTCGGTTTCAATAAATTCTATATTTATACCCCTTTTTTTGGCAATATTTAAAGAATTCCTTAGCCTTTCGTCATGGGGCTCCATACCTAGTACGCCTGCTACTAAGGCTCTATCAGTACCATGGCCTTTATAAGTTTTTGCAAAGGAACCATGAAGATAAAAGGTTACAGACTTAAAGCTAGTTCCTACAATATATCTTGCTACTTTTCCTAATCTAGCTGCTCCAGCTGTATGAGAGCTAGATGGACCTATCATAATAGGACCTAATATATCAAAAACACTATAATTTTTCATATTAATCTTCTCCTTGCCTATTTAAGTTTTAGTAAGTTTTTATTATAGCTATTAAATTTTAACATTTTAATTTTATAAGCACAACATAAATACAGTTAATATTGTATGAAGTTTTTACTGATTAAATTCTATAGAATGAGGAAACCAGACCACGATTTTACAAAAACGTATAAATCATCCGAATTCTGGACTATATCGGACTTAAAGCCAGTAATAAAGAGTATTCAAGCTCTATAGTTGTTTAAGGATATTATAGACATCCATAGATTGGTATATCACAATATAGGATATTTGAAATAATAAATCATAACTGATAAACTAATAATGTGCTTAATTGTGCGCATTTTACTATTTGGTATGTAATATTTTAACTTATGAAATATACAATTTTAAAAAGAAATCATTTTAAAATGATTTCTTTTTTTATTATAAAGGAGGTATACAATGTACCAGGTTGAGGTTAAAAATTTGTACAAGGTTTTTGGCCCCCATCCTAAAAAAGTATTTTCTTTGTTAGAGAAGGGTCTATCAAAGGAAGAAATACTTGTAAAAACTGGGAATACAATAGGGGTCAATGATGTAAGCTTTAAAGTTAAAAAAGGTGAATTCTTTGTAGTAATGGGATTATCAGGTAGTGGGAAATCCACATTGATTAGGTGCTTAAATCGCCTCATAGAACCGACATCAGGGGAAGTACTCATTGATGGTGATAGTATTATAAAGGCAGAAAAAGATAAACTATTAGAAATGCGCCGTAAGAAAATAGCTATGGTATTTCAAAAGTTTGGACTTTTTCCACATCGTAGCGTATTAGATAATGTTGAGTATGGTTTAGAAGTGCAAGGGGTTGATGAGAAAGCTAGAAGAAAAAAAGCATATGAAGCTTTAGAGTTAGTTGGACTAAAAGGATATGAAAAACAAATGCCTCATGAACTAAGTGGAGGTATGCAGCAGAGGGTAGGTTTAGCAAGAGCTTTAGCAACAGACCCAGATATTTTACTCATGGATGAAGCTTTTAGTGCATTAGACCCATTAATCAGAACTGAAATGCAAGAAGAATTGTTAGAATTACAGTCAAGAATGCACAAAACAATAATTTTCATTACACATGATTTAGATGAAGCGTTGAAACTAGGAGATAGAATTGCGGTTATGAAGGATGGACAAGTAGTTCAAATAGGAACTCCAGAAGGTATTCTTACTAATCCAGCTAATGAATATGTTAGGGATTTTGTTAAGGATGTAAATAGGTCAAAGGTAGTATCGGCTTCTTCAGTAATGATAAAACCGGATGCATTAGTAACTACTAAAGATGGTCCGAGAGTAGCGCTTAAAAGAATGAATGAACAGAAAATATCAAGTGTATATGTTACCGATAAAAATAGAAAGCTAAAAGGAATAGTAAATGTAGATGACGTTGCAGAAATGATTAAGCAAAAGAAAACTAGCCTTGAAGAAATTCTAGTCACAGATGTTCCTACCACATCTCCAGATACTCCAATAATTGATTTAATGCATTTGGCAACAGATTCCCAATATCCTATTGCTGTTATAGATGATAATAATAAATTATTAGGAATAATTGTTAGAGCTTCACTAATTTCTGGTATTGTAGGAGAGGAGGATTAATTTGATAGATTTACCTATTGGAAGTACATTTGAATTAATCGTTGAATGGTTACAGAATAATTTAGAGCCATTTTTCGATGCTATAAGTAATATATTAACTTTTATTATTTCTGGATTTGAGAATATTTTTTTATTCCCACCTAGTATTGTAATTATTATCATATTATCTCTTTTAGCTTGGAAGCTTTCAGATAGAAGGATTGCTATATTTACCTTTATAGGATTAGGCCTTATAGTTGGAATGGAGCTATGGGAAGAAACTATGCAGACTTTGGCTTTGGTTATAGTATCTGCATTAGTTGCACTTCTTATAGGAGTTCCTTTGGGAATTTGGGCTTCAAGGAATAATGTGGTAGACAGAATATTAAGACCTATTTTAGATTTTATGCAGACTATGCCGGCTTTTGTGTATTTAATTCCAGCAGTATTATTCTTTAAAATGGGGAAAGTACCTGGAGCAGTAGCAACTGTTATATTTGCTACTCCACCAGTTGTAAGACTTACGAATTTAGGGATACGTCAGGTTCCAACTGATGTTATTGAAGCTGCAAAATCATTTGGTTCGACATCAAGACAAATGCTTTTTAAAGTACAGTTACCGATGGCGTTACCAACAATATTAGCGGGTGTAAATCAGACAATAATGTTGTCACTATCTATGGTAGTTATTGCAGCAATGATTGGTGCTAAAGGACTTGGTGAAAAAGTATTAACTGGAATTACGCAGTTAGAGATTGGATTAGGTTTTGAAAGTGGTGTGTCTGTAGTAATACTTGCAATGATATTAGATAGAATAACTCAGGCTTTAGGAAAAACTGCTGAATAATATATTTTCATTAGTCTGAGTTATAATATAAAAATTTCAAGGAGGATTATTTAATGAGGAGATTTACAAAAATCATTACTTTAATGTTATTAGTAGTTTTATTAGGTACAGTATTATTCTCAGGATGTAGCAACCAAACTGAAGAAAAGGATACTGTCAAACTAGCATATGTTAACTGGGCTGAAGGTGTAGCCATGACTAATTTAATGAAGGCTGTATTAGAGGAAAAAATGGGATATGAAGTTGAAATGACAATGGCAGACCCAGGTGTTATTTTTACTTCTATAGCAAATGGAGATTATGATGCATTCTTAGATGCGTGGTTGCCAGTTACCCATGAAAGCTATTTAGAAAAATATAAGGACGATTTAGTGGATTTAGGATATAATTTTGAAGGAGCACGTATAGGATTAGTTGTACCTGAATATGTTGAAATTAATAGTATTGAAGAATTAAATTCAGTTAAAGATAAGTTTAATGGTGAAATTATTGGTATAGATTCAGGAGCAGGTATTATGAACGCTACAAACAAAGCTATTGAAGAGTATGGACTAGACTATGACTTACTTGCTGGTAGTGGTCCTGTAATGACTGCTTCTTTAAAAGATGCAATAGACAATAATGAGAACATTATTGTTACAGGATGGAAACCACATTGGAAATTTGCTAGATATGATTTAAAATTCCTAGATGACCCTAAAAAGGTTTATGGAGAAGTAGAAAACATCCATACAATGGCAAGAAAAGGATTAGAGGAAGATATGCCAGAGGTTGCAGAGCTTTTTAGAAACTTTAAATTAAATGACCAGCAATTAGGTAGTTTGATGGGTATGATAGCAGATAGTGATGAGGAGCCAGATGTTGTAGCTAAAAAATGGATGGAAGAAAACGAGGAATTAGTTAACAGTTGGTTACCACAAGAATAATATCTTAAAACAGCAGCTTTAAGCTGCTGTTTTTTATTGAAATCTCATAGATCTAACTTGTATATTTTTTATTCCTTCTAAATTTTTTTCCAATTCAGAGCTTCTATTACCGCTATCTTCAACTAATTCTAACAGTATTAGACCTTTCTTTGTATTAAACATATCATTTTCCTGTTGCTGATGTAATCCTAATCTAGTTTTAATAATATCTCCGAAATTTGTAAGAACTCTTTGCATTTCTTGAACTTCTTCAAATCTGTCATCTACTTGAATACCCATAATAGTTTTTGACATAATATACCTCCTTACATTTTGATATCAAAATGTATTATATTCCAAATAATGAAATTTATACATTGTGTTTCGTATCCTATTAAATTTATGTTATAATTAGATAATTAAGTATAAAAACGAGGAGGATATACAAAGATGAACAATCTAGTATATGTTGTTCCACCGGCTAAACATGATAAGGACAGCTTGATAGAAATCTTAAAAGAACATCCTGAAATTCAGTTTGTGTCACTTATGGGGGTAGACATAGGTGGGAATGCTACAGACGAAAAAATACCAGTCAAATTATTCATTGAAGACATGGAAGATATGCTGAAAAATGGTATACAAACGGATGGCTCTAGTGTTGTATTGCAGGGAATTGCAACTTTAAGTAATGCAAGAGTAGATTTAGTGCCTGATTTAGATGCAAATTGGTTTGTAGATTATAACTATGATAACTTTTATGAAGAAAATGGATTGCCAGTAGGTACATTAAAGATTCCTTCATTTTTGATTCATAATGATAAAAAAGTTGATTCTAGGTCAATATTGAATAGAGCTGTAGAAAATTTTAAACAAAAGCTTATTGAAATATTTAAAGAACATCCTAAACTTGCAAAGCAACTAGGAATAAAGAGTTATAAAGATATAGAGGATGTTATATTAACATCTGCAACTGAGCTTGAGATGTGGGTTAGAACACCTAACGATAGAGCAGATATTGAAAAACTTTCGACTTCACAGATGTTAAAGGAGCAGTATTGGAAGAGAACACAGGGAACTGTTAGAACTGCCCTTGAAAAGAGTATACAATTATTAGATAAGTATGGATTTGAACCTGAAATGGGTCATAAAGAAGTCGGAGGAGTTACTAGTAAAATAGGTACTGGTGGCAAATTAAGTTACGTTATGGAGCAATTAGAAATTGACTGGAAATATAGTACAGCACTTCAAGCTGCAGATAATGAAATAGTAGTGAGGGAATTAGTTGAAGATGTATTTAGAAGTCATGGGCTTGAAGTTACTTTTGCAGCTAAGCCTCTTGAAGACGTTGCAGGTAGTGGAGAACATACTCACGTTGGTGTTGCAGTTAAATTAAAAAATGGTGAGATAGTAAATATTTTTTCACCTGAAAATATGAAAGAAGATTATTTAAGTGAATTTGGATATGGAGCATTAATGGGAATTCTTAAAAATTACGAAGTTATTAATCCATTTATAACTTCATCAAATGATGCTTTTAACAGATTAAAGCCAGGGTTTGAGGCTCCTGTTTGTGTTGTTACTTCTTTAGGAATAGATGCCGAAACTCCTTCAAGAAACCGCTCAATTTTGGTAGGGGTTATTAGAGATTTAGATAATCCTTTAGCTACAAGATTTGAAGTTAGATCACCAAATCCAATGTCAAATACGTACTTAGTATTGTCTACTTTATATCAAGCTATGTTAGATGGAATTAAAGCTGTAGCAGAAAGTGGTAAGAACACTAAAGAATTAGAAAAAGAAATATCTAAAGCTCCAGGTGAAGACAGCTTCTACCTTGAGAAGGAAAGAGGATACAGAAGCGAGGAAGATGTTTTTGAATATTATACAGAAGAAGAGAGAAATAAAATATTTGGTGAGCCTCCAGCTACAGTATGGGAAAATATAAAGAATCTTCAAAAATGTGAAGATAAAAAACAAATTTTATTATATGGAGAAGTATTTACTGAGAAAATAATTAAATCCTTTGAGCTTAGTACATTAGATAGATGGATTACAGAGCTTAAGAATAGAATATTACAACATAACATTGAAATATTGAGACAGTTTAAAAGAATTCATGATGTTGAATTTGCCACTGATTTAGATGTAGTTATGTGGGAAAAAATATATAACCTAAAGGTATATCTTATGAAGGATAGCTTAGATAGAAAATCATTATTTACTAGAATTAGAACTGCATTAGCTACTAAAGACTATGATTTAGCTTCAGAATTACAAAAAGAGATGAATGAAAAGATGAAAGAAATTAGAAAACTATATAGTCAATATAAGAGAAACTTATTTATGGTGTAGGTCTAATGAAAGAGGGTAACGGATAATCCGTTACCCTCTTTCGATTATATCGATTATCTAATATCCGAAAAGTAGTATTATTACTCTGCATAGAACTTTTCTATGGAAACAATGGTAACTATTAGAAAATATTATTTTTAACCTTGTTAAATTTTTAATATAATCAAAATGTAAGAAAAGTCAAAAAAATAACAAGGATGGAGGGGAAAGTATGAGGAACAATAGGTTAAAAATTATTATCTCAGGTGGTTTAATAGGTATATTATCAGCCCTATTAGTCAAACTAGGTAATCCTGCTAATATGGGAATCTGTGTAGCATGTTTCTATAGGGATATTACAGGGGCATTAGGGTTACATAGAGCTAGTGTAGTACAATATTTACGTCCTGAAATTATAGGTTTCATATTAGGTGCATTTATAATGGCTAAATTCAAACACGAATTTAAAGCTAGAGGAGGTTCTTCTCCAGTAATACGTTTTGTTTTAGGATTCTTTTTAATGATTGGAGCATTAGTGTTTTTAGGTTGTCCTTTAAGAATGATATTAAGACTTTCTAATGGAGATTTAAATGCATTAGTAGGATTAATAGGATATATAGTAGGTATTTTGATAGGAATTCAGTTTATTAAAAAAGGTTTTACTTTAGGAAGAAGTATAAAACAAACACCTGCAGCTGGTTATTTTATGCCAGCAATTGCGATTATATTATTAATTTTCTTAATAGCTAAACCAACTTTTATAATCTTTAGTGAAAAAGGTCCAGGAGCTTTACATTCTCCAGTATGGATTTCATTAGTAGCTGCATTAATTATAGGTGCTGTGATTCAAAGAACTAGATTATGTACAGCTGGTGGTATCAGAGATGCTTTTTTAATTAAAGACTATCATTTCTTATGGGGATTAATAGGTATATTTGCATTTTCTTTAATAGGTAACTTAATTTTCAATCCTGCTGGTTTCAAAATCGGATTTGTTGACCAACCTGTTGCACATAATGATTTTATTTGGAACTTTTTAGGTATGACTTTAACAGGTTTAACAGCAGTATTATTAGGAGGATGTCCATTAAGACAAACTATCTTAGCTAGTGAAGGAGATGCAGATTCTGCAATTACTGTTATAGGATTTATTGTAGGTGCTGCTTTTGCTCACAATTTTGGCTTAGCAGCAAGTCCTAAAGGTGTGGGAACTAATGGGAAAATAGCAGTAATTATTGGATTAATAGTTGTGTTAGCAATTGCAGCTAGTGTAGTATCATATAAACAAAAACAAAGCAACAAAAAAGTTAAAGGAGGAGATAAAATTGTTGCATAATACTGTGGATGCAAGGGGAAGGTCTTGTCCTGAACCTGTAGTAATGACTAAGAATGCTTTAGATAATTATGATGGAGAAAAAATACAAGTATTAGTAGATGCAATGGTTGCAGTTGAAAATATTAAGAGATTTGTAGAGGGAAGAGGATTTAATGTAGAGGTAGAAGAGAAGGATGAAGAATATATCATAACAATAAATAAATAGGTGATAATATGAAAGATAATTATTGTGTAATGACATTTCACTCAACACATCATGCATTAAATTTTGAAAAGGCTTTAAAGACAAAGGGGTATGATGTAAGATTAATGCCTGTGCCAAGACAGGTGAGCTCTAGTTGCGGTACAGCTGCAGAGTTTCCGTGTGATAAAAAGGAAGAGATACTTAAGATATGTATAGAAATGGATATAGAGATAGATAACCCTTATACAATAGAGAACAAAAAAGGTAGTAATTGGTTTTCTAAGTTTTTAAAGAAATAAAAAAGAGAGCTATGCTTAATTAAGCATAGCTCTCTTTTTTCAATAATTAGTATCTGAAGGGCAACTTTAGTCGTTTTTTAGCTTGCTATTGTTACATTAAATAATTGTATAGATTTTGGTCCTACAAAATTATTATTTTCTTGAATTTCCTTAGATAAATACATCTTTTGTTTTACTTCGTTTATATTGCCTGAAATAGAGCCACCAGTAACAGGTATAGTTTCTTTACCGTTGAAATAGAAGCCTAATCTAATTTCGCCACCAAAATCTCCTGTTAAAGGATTCATTTGAAAGTCTGAGAAGGCAATTAGTTCTAAATAGGGTTTTTGTTTAAAATCTTTAACAGATTTACTACCGCCTTCAAAAACAATATTATTAATTTCTCCTGTAGGATTTATACCAATATATTGAGCATATCTATTATCGGCCCAATATTTATTTAATATACCTTTTTTGATTATGGAAACTGGTTTCAAAAGTGTACCAAATTTGTCGTAAGGAGCTGATTCTGTGGAGTTTTTAAGGTTAGGGTCTAATCTTAAGCTAATTAAATCTCCTTCAACGGAATCACCTTGAACATTTTCATTTAGCTTTAAAGTAGATATACCTTCATAAACATATCTACCATTTGATTGAATATAGTAGTAATTTAAGAACTCTTGAATAGGTTCACCTGTTAGTATTACTGGTATTTTATTTAAAGAAGGAGTTGGCTTGGCTATTGCCTTTTGTTTACTAAATAATAGCATCTCTTTTACTTTTTCTGAAATCATTTCAGGAGCAAAATCTGCAAATTTTATGTCCTTATAAAGTTCAATTTCTTCAGACTGTTCTTTCCAGTTTGTGATAAACTCTAATTCACCTTTATATTTTGTGTAATTTACATCTAATCCCTTTGAATTTACATTACGGGTATATATCTTATTTAAGAATAGTTCTGCGGAATTTATCGCTCCATTATCATGAACATCTTCTTTATATATCGCATCAGTTAATTTAGGCAGCCAATCAGAAAATTGACCATTTTCAAATTTACTTTCTACATTAATAGGTTTTTCTTCTGAAGGCTCAACTAATGAGTAAAATTCATTTTTAACAAATTTAGCTGCGAAAGCTGCCTTTTCTAAAGCAGTTTTTATTTCTGATTCATTCATTGTTGGATGAATATTTATTGTAGATGACCCTTTATATTTTTTTCCGTCTTGATTAAAGTCTTTATAAACAGTTACTTTAAAATGATGAACCTTTTTACCTCGATTCATGTCTAGTTCTTTTTTTATAAAGAAAAGCTCACTTGATTCTACTTTCTTTTCAATTATAGACCAATCATCTATTTCTTTTATTTGAGAAAGTATATTTTTAATCTTATCTAGCATTATCCTAACCTCCCCCTTGCTTTGATATATGGACCACCATTAGATGTTTTAACAAATTCTTTATATCCTTTACCACAGTAGCCAGTACCCGATAGCTCTACTTTTTCTGAAACCATTGATATGGATTTTAAAAGCTCAGGTACATATCCAGTTAGAATAACAGGGGAGACGATATTTCCAGTAAGTTTACCGTCCTTTATCTCCTTACCCTGCAAAATCATACATTGGATTCCCCAATTTTTAGGGTCTTCCATACCACTCATAAGTCCTTCTAATAAGTAGCCGTTTTTAATTGAAGCTATCATATCTTCTAAAGTATCATTTCCAGCTGCTATGAATGTGTTAGTCATTCTTGCATATGCTTTACGCTCAAAGGATTCTCTTTTACCGTTACCAGTAGGTTTAGTACCTAATTTGAGAGCTGATAATAAATCAGAAATACCAGTCTTTAGGATTCCATTATCAATTATTATAGTATCAGTTCCCAAAGTACCCTCATCATCGAAGAAATAAGAAGAAACTTCTTTAGCGGCTAAAGCACCGTCATGCATTGTTACTAGATTAGATGCGACAGGTTTATCTATATATTCTACTGCTTTGGCTCTATTCTTAACAAACATATCCATTTCAACACCGTGTCCAAAGGCTTCATGGGCAATTAAACCTGTAATATCTGGAGCGCAAATAATATCATATTCCCCAGGAGTGACCTTTTTTGCATCTAATAACTTAACTCCATAGGAAACTACATCTTCAACGTTAGACTCTAATTCATCTATTAACTCAACACCTTTGAGTCCTGAATATCCTTTGTGGGCAAATTTAGTTATATTTTCTTTACGTACAATAGGAACTAAATATCCTTGAGACCATATATAGGATTGTTCCAATTCTTTTTTATTTGAAATAAATAATTTTGAAATATGCACTTCTTCATAGGCAACTCTAAAGTCTACTAAGTATTCAGATAAATCTAATGCTTTTTCTTTAATAGCAACTAATCTTTCGATTTTTTCTTTGGCGCTTACATCTTTAGGCATTATTTTTACTGAGCCAAAAAAGCTTTTTTTAATTGGTTCTTCTTGAATAACAGGGTAATCGCTTATCTCAATAGAAGAATTTTTTAAGCTGTTGATATCGTTTTCAAGCTTAGTTGTAATATTTGTTATCAAGGAATCTAAGTTGTCTTCAGATATTTCGTTGAAAGAAAATTCAGAGTAATTAATTCCATTATGTACTCTTATTACAAATCCTCTTTCTGTCCACATTGAATCCGATATGTCTATGCCAGTTTTTTGGACAGAGTACTGTGTACCGTAAGTGTCTGTTCCTAAAACTGAAACGTATTCATATCTGTCAGATAAAATTTCTATTAATTTTTTTAGCGTACTTTTTTGGTCTTGAAGATAATTTGACATAGGCACTTGCATTACTTAATTCCCTCCCCCTTCAAACTAATAGAGTTATAACAATTCTTAACTATAACTCTATCAATATTAACAATAAAAAGCAATAAATATTTAGAAAATTAAAAATATTTAATACAAAAAGAAAAAAGAAGACAAGAGGAGGGATATATTAGTATATTTCTTTAATTACATAGTTGCTATATTTTTCTTTTTTCGCTTCTTTTTTTATCGAACTCATATATTGAGCCAATTCACTAGGAGCTGCAAATTTATTTACTAAACCATATAATACTGCTATTGAGACAGAAGTTAGATTATATACGTATACATTACCGTTTCTGTCTTCAGATTTTATATATCCATTTAATCTATCTTTTTTATTGAAAAAGTTTAATATTTTTTCATCAAACTCAGAAATTACATTTTTACAGAATAATTCACATTCTTTTAATGGTGCATCTATTAAACAAACGAAATCATCACCGCCCACGTGCCCTACAAAGCTATTATATGGAAACATCGATTTTGCTTGAGTTTTTATAATTTCTGCTGTTAGCTGTATAATTTTATCTCCATTGTCAAAACCATATACATCATTATAGGCCTTGAAATTATCCAAGTCTAAATAAAGAATACAAGTAGGTTTATTTAAAGAAATAGTATCATTTAGCACACGGTTAATTATAGAGTTACCAGGTAAAGAAGTAAGGGGGTTAAGCTCTCGAGCATAATTTTTTTCTGCTGTAGTTGTATATAAAAGTAATTTTCTTATGGATACTATCCCACTATATTTAGCCCCTTTAGTTACGATTATATTGTCATAAACCTTATCGTTACTTCTGTCCATTGCTGCTTCTGAAACAATATTGATTGGTGTATAGTAATCTACAACTAAGGGAGCGTCATCCATGATAAGAGATACTGGTCGTTTAGAATATACAGCAAATCCATATTGTTTTGCTAATACAGAATTAAGGTGATTTTTCATTATCAACCCAACTGGTTTATTATTCTCTATTAAACAAGCACCTTCTACGTCACTATTATCAAAATATTCTTTTATTACTTTACAAGGAGTATCTGGAGAAAAAGCTTTAGCTTCTTCCATAATAGTACCTATATAATGATAATTTGCACTATACTTAAAGACGTTACTGGTAATTTTGTTGTAATTAATTATTAAATTTTTAATTTCTTTAGGAATGTCGGTTATATTTTCTGAAGGCTTTTTAAGAAGATAACCCTGTCCACCATATACGCCTAAGTTTATAAGTGTTTTAAGTTCTTCTTTAGTTTCTATACCTTCTGCAATAAGCTTAATATTTGTTGACATTGCTGTATCGACGAAGGCCTTAATTATTGCTTGCTTAAATGAATCTTTATCTATATCTCTTATTAATTCCATATCTATTTTAAGATAATTGGGTTTAGTTTTGCTTATAGTTTTTAATCCTGAGTAACCAGCACCTACATCGTCTATAGCTATTTTATATCCCTGATTTGTATAGTAATTTAATATTTCATTAAACTTTTTATAATCTTTAATAGCAGTTCTTTCAGTAATTTCAAAAATTATTGAGTCAGGAGGAAGATTATGTTTTTCTAAAAAGTTCATTGTAAAACCCTTTTTAAAAGAATCGTCATTAATTACATCTGGGTCTACATTTAAAAATAATAGCTTGTCTAATTTTAGTATACTGGCTTTTTCAATAGCACTAATTCTGAACAATTGTTCTAGTTCCCATAATCTATTTTGTTCATGTGCGATATTAAGGAGTTTTATCGGTGAATATAATGGTGAATCTTTTGGACCTCTACTTAAGGCTTCATAGCCTAAAACTTCTCCATCTCTAAGCCTAACTATTGGTTGAAACAAGGAAGTAACATTTCTGTTCTTAAGTATACTTTCGAACTCATCGGCTAAATTCAATTTATTCACCTCGGTTACTAAAAAAATACATTAATGTTACATTTATTATGGTATTATTATATAATTATATAGGAATTTAGCTTTTGTTAAATTAACGTTAACTTTCTATTAAATTGCGTACAGCAGTTAGTTTTGAAAACTTTATTGAGATATACTTACTTAAAATATAAGAATATTCTATTGAATTAAAAGGAAAATGTAAATAAATATTGAAAATATTAAACAGGTTTATTTTAGAGGAGGATACGGTATTGGTAAAAAAAGTATATAAAACAGATAGATTAATTCTAAAGACATTAGATGAATTATATGCTGAAAAAGTTCTTGAGTATTATATAAGAAATAAGGAGTTTTTAAGGGAATGGGAGCCAGTAAGGAAGCAAGAGTTTTATAAGATAGAGTATCACAAAAGACAGCTTAAAAATGATATGACAAAAATGAAAAACGGTGAGCTATTAAGATTATGGATATTTGATAAGTCAGATAAAACTTTGAAAGAGTTTTAGGTACTTTAGCATTTAGCAATATAGTAAGGGGTCCTTTTTTATCATGTTTTTTAGGATATAAATTAGATAAAGACGAAGTAAACAAAGGTTATATGACAGAAGCACTTAAAATGGGAATTGATATTGCCTTTAATGAACTTAAATTACATCGAATAGAAGCTAATATAATGCCTAAAAACGAGGCCTCTTTAAGAATAGTAAAAAAGTTAGGATTTTATGAAGAGGGAGTTGCCAAAAAATATTTAAAAATAAATGGAAAATGGGAAGACCATATTCACATGGTACTTTTAAATGAAGACATTGAATAAAAAATAGGAGAGAAAATTATGAATCAGATATTAAGAGATAAAAAATTTTATAAAACTATGCTATCAATTGCACTACCAGTAGCATTACAGAATCTAATATCATCATCACTTAATATGGTGGATACTGTAATGATTCAAAGATTAGGTGATAGTCATCTAGCAGCAGTAGGTATGGCTAATCAATTTTTCTTTTTGTTCGTACTTTTGTTATTTGGGATAAATAGTGGTGCTTCTATATTTGTATCTCAGTTTTGGGGTAAAAAGGACATATTAAATATACGTAGAGTACTAGGTATATCATTAATAACAGGTGGAGCATTAAGTATTATTTTTATGAGTGGAGCCTTATTTACTCCTAGATTTATAATGGGTATATTTACTGAAGATATAAAGGTAATAGGGCTTGGACAAAAATATTTAACGATTGTTGGTTTTAGTTATATAGTTACAGCAATAAGTTTTTCCTATGGATTTTCTTCAAGAAGTATAGGACAAGCTAAAACACCAATGATAGTTAGTGCATTATCATTAGCTACTAATACATTACTTAATTATGGATTAATCTTTGGAAACTTTGGCTTTCCAATGTTGGGTATTAGGGGTGCTGCTATTGCTACTTTGATATCTAGAACATTAGAGGTATTATTACTTACAGGAACTATTTATATTAATAAAGGTGTATTAGCAGGTAAGATAAATGAAATGATAGATATATCGAAGCAATTTGTTATTAGGTTCTTTAAAACTACTATGCCGGTGATTTTAAATGAGGCTTTTTGGTCTTTAGGAATTACTATGTATTTTATTGCATATGGAAGAATAGGTACTGAAGCCTTTGCGGCTGTACAGATTGCAAATACAATACAAAACATGTTTATGGTTGTATCTATGGGGCTTGGTAATGCATGTGCTGTAATGATAGGCAACGAGATAGGTGCAGAAAATGAAGAAAAGGCTATACAGTATGCTAAAAAGTATTCCATACTGGCTCCAGCGGTAGGTGTTATACTAGGATTAAGTCTCTTTTTATTATCACCTTTTATATTGCGATTATTTAATACATCACCACATATGTATCAAAATGCATATAGAACTTTAATAGTAATTTCAATTTTTATGAGCTTTAAAATGTTCAATACTGTATTAGTAGTAGGTATTTTAAGGGGAGGTGGAGATACAAAATATTCACTATTTCTTGAAATGGGTAGTGTATGGGGAGTAGGAGTACCATTGGCATTTATAGGTGCACTGTACTGGAGGCTACCTATTTATTTGGTGGTAGCGTTGGTTTCTATTGAAGAGGTTGTTAAAAGTTCTATAGGTATACCCAGGATAATTTCAAAGAAATGGGTTAGAAATGTAGTTAGGCATTTATAAAAAATAGGAGGGGTATTATGAATTATAAAAAGTTTGATAATAAGTATGTTGTGAGAATTGATAAGGGTGAAGAAGTAGTTGAGAGTTTGAAAAAGTTTTGTAAAGAAGAAAATATTAGATTAGCTTCAGTTACAGCTATAGGGGCTGCTGATAAGATTATCCTTGGATTATTTAAGTCTGATGAGAAAAAGTATTATTCTAAGGAGTATGAAGGTGACTATGAGATAACAGGACTTAATGGTAATATTTCTACAATGGACGGTGAAGTTTATATACATTTACACATCACTATAGCAGGGGAAGATAATACAGCTATTGGAGGACACTTAAATTCAGCAGTTATCAGTGGAACATGTGAGATGTTTGTTGATGTGTTAGCAGGTGAAGCTGATAGAATATATGATGAAGAATCAGGATTAAATGTTTTTAAACTAGATTAAAATACTGGGTTGTAGTATTATATAAGTATATGTATAATTAATAATTGAAAAAGATAAAAATATTTGATTTAGCTTGAATAATTTGTTATAATATCCCAAAGCTTATACAATAATAGAATATAAACGCGAAGAAGGGAAGTAGTAGGTTAAATGATTGCTTTCAGAGAGCTACCGGTTGGTGCGAGGTAGTACAATTATTAACCGAACTCGTCCCAGAGCTGTTAAGGTGAAATATTAGTAGCCTTAACCGGTACAATCCGTTATCTTGTCGAGTGGGTAATAAGTGTATTCTATTGCCAATTAGAGTGGTACCGCGAAACCTTTCGTCTCTAAATGACGGAGGTTTTTTTATTTTTATAAAAGAGTTAATTGTAATTTGTAGGCTAAGAGCTAAGAACTGTAGCCTAAGAACCAAATAAAAGGAGGTAAACTAATGAAAGAGTACAATTACAAGGAAATAGAACAGAAATGGCAACAGACATGGGACGAAAATGGTACATTTTATGCTAGCGATGACAAATCAAAACCTAAATTCTATCCATTAATAGAATTCCCGTATCCTTCAGGAAAGGGACTACACGTTGGACATCCAAGACCTTATACAGCATTAGATATAGTTGCACGTAAAAGAAGATTTGAAGGATATAATGTTTTATATCCAATTGGTTGGGACGCATTTGGTCTTCCTACAGAAAACTATGCTATTAAAAATAAAATACATCCTGCAGTAGTTACTGAGAGAAATATTGCGAGATTTAAGTCTCAATTGAAATCTTTAGGTATCTCATTTGACTGGTCAAGGGAAGTAAATACAACTGACCCATCATATTATAAGTGGACACAATGGATATTCTTAAAATTATTTGAAAAGGGATTAGCATATAAAAAGGAATTCCCTATAAACTGGTGTACAGATTGTAAAGTAGGACTTGCCAACGAAGAAGTTGTTAATGGTAAATGTGAACGTTGTGGTGGAGAAGTTGTTAAAAAGAAAAAGAATCAATGGATGTTAAAGATTACAGAATATGCAGAGAAGTTAATAAAGGATTTAGATTTAGTAGATTATATAGACAGAGTTAAAATTCAGCAAAAGAATTGGATTGGTCGTTCAGAGGGTATGGAAATTGACTTCAAGATTAATGGCGAAGACGAAGCACTAAAGGTATTCACTACTCGTCCTGATACGTTATTTGGAGTAACTTATATGGTAATAGCTCCAGAACATCCATTAATCAACAAATTAAAGGATAAGATAACTAATATTGATGAAATAGAAGAATATAGAGAAATGGCTAATAAGAAATCTGACTTTGAAAGAACTGAGTTAGTAAAAGAGAAAACAGGAGTAGAAATAAAGGGAATCAAAGCTATTAACCCTGCTAATGGTAAGGAAATCCCTGTATGGATATCAGACTATGTATTAATGACTTACGGAACAGGTGCAATTATGGCTGTACCTGGACATGATACTAGGGACTGGGAGTTTGCTAAAAAGTTTGGCTTACCTATTATTGAAGTTGTATCAGGAGGAAATGTAGAAGAGGAGGCATACACTGATACAGGAGACGGTGTAATAGTTAACTCAGACTTCATAAATGGAATGAGAGTAAAAGAAGCTAAAGAAAAGATTAGTGACTGGTTAGAAGAAAAGGGAATAGGAAAGAGAAAAGTAAACTATAAACTAAGAGATTGGGTATTCTCACGTCAAAGATACTGGGGAGAACCTATACCTTTAATTTACTGTGAAAAATGTGGTTGGGTACCAGTACCAGAGGAAGAATTACCAGTAGAATTGCCAGATGTTGAAAGCTATGAGCCAACAGAAACAGGAGAATCACCACTTGCCAACATAACTGAATGGGTAGAAACAACTTGTCCTAAATGTGGTGGTAAAGGTAGAAGAGAAACTGATACTATGCCACAGTGGGCAGGTTCATCATGGTATTTCTTAAGATATACTGACCCACACAATGACAATGAATTAGCTAGCAAAGAGGCTTTAGAATATTGGATGCCAGTAGATTGGTATAATGGAGGAATGGAGCATACTACATTACACTTGCTTTATTCAAGATTCTGGCATAAGTTCTTATACGATTTAGGCATAGTAAATACTCCTGAGCCATATCAAAAGAGAACTTCCCATGGTATGATTTTAGGAGAAAATAATGAGAAAATGTCTAAATCAAGAGGCAATGTAGTAAATCCAGACGATATTATTGAAGAGTTTGGAGCAGATACATTAAGAATGTATGAGATGTTTATAGGAGATTTTGAAAAGAGTGTACCATGGTCACAAAACGGTGTTAAAGGATGTAAGAGATTCTTAGACCGTGTATGGAGATTACAAAGTATCATAGTAGATGGAGATAAATACTCTAAAGAATTAGAAAGCAGTATGCATAAGACTATTAAGAAAGTAAGTGAAGACTATGAACAAATGAAGTTCAATACAGCTATATCAGCTTTAATGTCACTTACTAATGAATTCTATGATTTAGGTAAAGTGAACAAAGCAGAAATGAAGGCTTTCTTAATTCTATTAAATCCTGTGTCACCACATATCACTGAAGAGTTATGGCAAATATTAGATTTAGGTGGAATGTTAAATGAACAAACATGGCCACAATGGGATGAAGAAAAGACAGTAGATGCTGTGATTGAAGTACCTATACAAATTAACGGAAAGGTTAGAGGTAAAGTTACAGTACCAGCTGAAGCTTCTAAAGAAGAAATAAAAGCAAAAGCTTTAGAAGATGAATCTATCAGTAAATATGTAGAAGGTAAAAACATAATTAAAGAAATACATGTACCAGGTAAGATTTTTAATATAGTAGTTAAGTAAAGTAGATTAGTTTGGAACGACGAACCCGGTTCGTCGTTCCTTTTTTTAGCTGGAACGCTGAACCGGGTTCAGCGTTCCAGGATGCTTTCTGTATTTATACATAATATGATATACTTATTCTGATAATAAGTTAGGATAAGATTATATAGATAATAAAGGGTGATGAAATGTCGGATTTTTTACCTATCAACAAGGAAGATATGAAGAAAAGAGGTTGGGAGCAATTAGATTTCATATTGATTAGTGGAGATGCATATGTAGATCATCCTTCTTTTGGAGTTGCGATTATAGGACGTCTACTTGAAAGATATGGATATAAAGTAGGAATTATACCACAGCCTGATTGGAGAAGTGCAGAGGATTTTAAGAAACTGGGAAGACCAAGGTTAGCCTTTTTAATTACGGGTGGAAATATAGATTCAATGGTAAATCATTATACAGTTGCGAAAAAAAGAAGGAAACAGGATAATTATTCACCAGGTGGTAAAATGGGACTTAGACCTGATAGGGCTTCTATTGTATATTCACATAGGGCTAGAGAAGCTTATAAAGATGTTCCTATTATTATTGGAGGAATAGAAGGAAGTCTTAGAAGGTTAGCACATTATGATTATTGGGATGACAGAGTACGTCGGTCTATACTACTAGATGCAAAGGCCGATATGATTGTATATGGTATGGGTGAAAAGCAGATTTTAGATATAGCCGAGGCTTTAGATAGTGGTTTAAAGATTCATGAGATTGTATACGTAAAAGGTACTGTATATAAAACAAATGATATATCTAATATTTATGATGAGCATATTGTTTTACCTTCATATGACGAAATTTTATCTTCAAAAAGAAAATATGCAGAAAGCTTTATGGTTCAATATCAAAATATGGATTCTGTATATGGAAAAACTCTTATTGAACCTTATAATGGTCATTATGTAGTACAAAATCCTCCTGTAGAACCTTTATCACAATCTGATTTAGATAGCATTTATTCACTTCCTTATATGAGAACCTATCATCCTATATATGAGAAGGATGGGGGCGTTCCTGCAATAAGGGAAGTACGTTTTAGCTTAGTAAGCAATCGTGGATGTTTTGGTAGCTGTAATTTTTGTGCTTTAGCCTTTCATCAGGGAAGGGTGGTGCAGTCTAGAAGTCATGAATCAATATTATCAGAGGCTAATAAGCTAATCACAGAACCTGATTTTAAAGGGTATATACATGATGTAGGAGGGCCTACTGCAAATTTTAGACATAGAGCATGTGAAAAACAGGAAAAGCACGGTGTTTGTAGGCATAGACAATGTTTGTTTCCAGAGCCCTGTAAGCAGCTTATTGTAGACCATTCAGATTATCTTAAGCTTCTTAGAAAACTAAGGAACTTACCAGATGTTAAAAAAGTATTTATTCGCTCAGGAATACGCTATGATTACTTAATGCTTGATAAGGACCCAAAGTTTTTCTATGAATTGTGTAAGCATCATATAAGTGGACAGTTAAAGGTGGCCCCAGAACATGTATCATCTAGGGTTTTAGAGAAAATGGGTAAGCCTAATAAAAAGGTATATGACAAATTTGTTAAACGTTATCATGAGATAAATAAAGAGTTAAAGAAGAAGCAGTTTTTAGTTCCATATTTTATGTCTAGTCATCCGGGTTCTACACTTAAGGATGCTATAGAATTGGCTGAATATTTAAGGGATATAGGATATATGCCTGAACAAGTACAGGATTTTTATCCAACCCCTGGTACTTTATCTACATGTATGTATTATACAGAGCTTGACCCTAGAACAATGAAAAATGTATATGTTGCTAAGTCACCTCACGAAAAGGCAATGCAGAGAGCTTTGATACAATACAGGAAACCTCAGAATTATAATTTAGTTTATGAGGCATTAATGAAAGCAAATAGACGAGATCTTATTGGGTTTGGGAAAAAGTGTCTTATTCGTCCTAAGAAGGATAAAAAAGTTAACCAAGGTAAAGATAATAAAAGAAAAAATAAGAAAAAAAGGCGTAAAAAAAGAAGGTAATAAAATTAAACTAATAATAAATATAGGTGTTATCTGTTAAATAAAATTAAGAAAAAAATGAAGTAGGATATTAGTAAGTTATTGTATAATAATATTAAATAGAAATTAAAATAGGTTATATAATAGTATAAATAGTTTTAGATTATATTACCTAAGAAATGAAAACGTTTCACTACTTATAATATAATAATTATGTGGAGGTGTACATATGAAAGTATTAATAACTGGAGCTATGGGCCAAATTGGTTCAGAGCTTACAATGAAGTTAAGGGAACGATATGGTAATGATAATGTTGTTGCAAGTGGTTTAAGAAGAGAAGGTTCTGAAAAGGTATTAGAGTCTGGACCATTTGAAATTGTAGATGTTACTAAACCACAACAAATAGCAGATGCAGTAAATAAACATAAAGTAGACTGGATTATACATCTTGCTGCAATATTATCAGCAGTAGGTGAATCAAATCCTAACTTAGCTTGGGATGTAAACATGGGTGGATTATTCAATGTACTTGAAGTAGCTAGAGAAAGTAAATGTGGAGTATTCACACCAAGTTCAATAGCTGCTTTTGGACCATCAACTCCTAAAGACAATACTCCACAGGATACACTTCAAAGACCAACTACTATGTATGGAGTAACAAAGGTTGCAGGAGAATTACTTTGTGACTATTATTATCAAAAATATGGAGTAGATACTAGAGGGGTACGTTTCCCAGGATTAATTTCTTATGAAACTTTACCTGGCGGAGGTACTACTGACTATGCAGTAGAAATATACTACAAAGCTATCGAAGAAGGAAAATACACTTGCCCTATTAAAGATGGTACATATATGGACATGATGTATATGCCAGATGCATTAGATGCTATAGTAAACCTTATGGAAGCTGACCCAGCAAAATTAAAGCATAGAAATGCATTCAATGTAACAGCTATGAGCTTCCAACCAGAGGATATTTATGCTGCAATCAAAAAACATATGCCAGACTTTACAATGGATTACAATGTAAATCCAGTACTTCAAAACATTGCTGATTCTTGGCCAAATTCACTAGATGATAGTGCAGCACGTGAAGAATGGGGCTGGAATCCAAAATATGATTTAGATGCAATGACAAAGGATATGTTAGAGAAGTTAAAAGTTAAATTAGGTAAGGATAAATAAGAGATAATATTACGACAGCAGCGATAAAAACGCTGCTGTTTTATTTTAAGAAAGTATATTTACTTTATAGCTTATAATTAAGGTGAATATAAGTTTAGCCGATTTTATTCTAAAACTATCTTTACCTGTTTATAGAAATACGATAAAATTTAGAGAGTCATTATAAAGAAATAAAGTCAGGAAATAATAAATCGGTATATAAAAAATAACAATTGAGACAGTATAATCTTTAGGAGGTGTTTACTATTAAAAAGAATGATATCATAGAAGCAGTTATAGAGGATGTAATGTTTCCTAATAAAGGGATAGCAGTAGTTGATAATAAAAAAGTTATTATAAAGAACACAATAAAAGGTCAAAAAGTTAAAGCTAGAATAACCAAAAAGAGAAGAAATAAAATAGAAGGAAAGGTTCTAGAAGTACTAGAACGTGCAGCGATAGAAAAGGAAGCAAAATGTGAGCACTTTGGAGCATGTGGTGGATGTTCATATCAAACTATACCTTATAATGAGCAATTAGAATTCAAGGCTAATCAAGTTAAAAGATTATTAGATGATGCAGGGATTAAGGGTTACGAATTTTTAGGTATTGAACCAAGTCCAAATGAATACGCATATCGTAATAAAATGGAGTTTACATTTGGTGACGTTGAAAAAGGTGGAGATTTAGCTTTAGGGTTGCATAAAAGAGGTAGGTTTTATGAAATTGTTACAGTAGAGGGCTGTCAAATTGTAGATGAAGACTTTACTTTAGTTTTAAATACTGTGTTGAAATATTTTAGAGATAAAGAAATACCTTTCTATCATAAGAAAACCCATAAAGGAGTATTAAGGCATTTAGTAGTAAGAAAGGCTATAAAGACAGGAGAATTACTTGTAAACCTTGTAACTAGCTCACAAATGGAATTAGACTTAACTGAATTGATAGAGAAGTTAAAAACTACAGAACTACAAGGAGAACTAAAGGGATTTTTACATACAATAAATGACTCATTAGCAGATGCAGTATTAAGTGATGAAACTAGGATTTTATACGGACAGGACTATATTACCGAGGAAATATTGGGACTTAAGTTTAAGATATCAGCATTTTCTTTCTTCCAAACTAATTCACTAGGAGCAGAAAAACTATATTCTGTAGTACGTGACTTTGCAGGAACTACAAAGGATAAGGTTATATTTGACTTATATTGTGGAACTGGAACTATTGCTCAAATAATGGCTCCAGTAGCTAAAAAAGTAATAGGGATTGAAATTGTTGAAGAAGCTGTAGAAGCAGCCAAAGAAAATGCAAAACTAAATGGATTAGATAATTGTGATTTTATTGCTGGGGATGTAATGGAGAAGGTTAAAGAATTAAAGGATAAACCAGATTTAATAATACTTGACCCACCAAGGGATGGTATACATCCAAAGGCAATAAACAAGATAATAGACTTTGATCCTCCTACATTTGTATATGTATCCTGCAAACCAACATCATTGGCTAGAGATTTACCTGTGTTTGTTGAAAGGGGATATGAGGTTACTAAAGTAAAATGTGTAGACATGTTCCCTCATACGCCACATGTGGAGACGGTTGTGTTGATTAAAAGAAAACACAGCTAGTGAAATGTTTCTTCATAGCCCTCACCTTTAGTTCAAGGTGGGGGTTATTTGAGTTTTACGA
>NZ_ARZA01000069.1 GCF_000387765.1 Caldisalinibacter kiritimatiensis | reverse complement strand
TTTTTTTATTGAACACTACTATTCTATACAGAATTATTTATATTTTAAATTTAACGTAATATAACGTTATCAAATTTTAAATACTAAAATTAACACTGAATATCAAATAAAAATTTATTGGATATAAACAACAAATGAGGTTGATATAAAATGGATTTAATTGTTACTCATAAGTTAATTAAAGAACAAGAAGGTTATACTGTTATATTGTATTTAGATAATCAATTAACTGAATTTGCAACAGAATTTAATAAAAAACCAGAAAATAAAAAAATAGATTTAAATACAAGTGTTAGGAACTATATAAAAGAAAAATTACCTGGTTTAAAGATAAATACAGTTAATATTATGATTGGCTCGATACTTATTGCATCAATACCTTTAGCTAGCTTAGGTAAAACTGACTTAAATCAACACCAAAATATTAAAGAAAAACTCCAAACAAATGTAATACAATCACAGATAAATACTAATACTCCAAATATTTATACAGTTAAATATGGAGATACTTTATATAAAATAGCTAAAAAGTTTAATACAAGTATATATGATTTAAAAACAATCAATGATTTAGACAGTGATATTATATATACTGGTCAACATCTAACAATCCCTGCTCAATACGATATCTATAGCGTGGAGCCAGGAGATACATTGTTTGAAATTGCAGCCGTATATAATGTTTCTGTAGAAAAGCTAAAATCTATTAATAAATTAAATAGAAATATCATATATGTAGGACAAAACTTATATGTTCCTAAACTACTTTATTACAGATATACAGTGAAAACTGGTGACACTCTATATATTATTGCAAAACAATTTGATGTAACAATTGAACAAATAAAAACTATTAATAAGTTATCTGGAAACATAATATATAAAGGTCAAACCCTCAGGATACCTGATTTTGACAAAGACACAATTGTAATTAATCCTGTTAGTAGATTAGCACTTGTTAATAAAAATAACAGATTAACAGAAAATTATGCACCTGATAATCTTGTAGTTCCTAATATACCTTTTCCTTATAAAGAATATTATCCAAAAAAGTTAATGAGAGAAGATGCTGCCTATGCTTTAGAACAGTTGTTTAACAAGGCTGAAGAAGATGGAATTGACCTTTATGCAACATCTGGTTATCGGTCATATTCGTATCAAGAGTATATATTTACATCAAAAGTTATGGAGCGTGGCATAAACATTGCAAATCAAACAAGTGCTAAACCCGGTGAAAGTGAACATCAGACAGGATTAGCAATGGATGTAACTAGTCCATCTGTAAACTTTCGTTTAACTCAAAGCTTCGGTGAAACCAAAGAAGGAAAGTGGCTTAAAGCAAATGCTCATAAATATGGCTTTATTATACGTTATCCTGTAAACAAAGAGCATATCACAGGGTATAACTATGAGCCTTGGCATATCCGATATGTAGGAAAAGACGTTGCAAAATATATTGCAGAAAATGATATTACATTAGAAGAATATCTAGGTGAATTTTAATCTTGTTACCATTTTTTATTCCCTTATTAGCAACTAATTAATATTTATGTTACAATACAATTAATATTTTATTAATATATGAGGTGATAAAATGAGTTCACTGATATTTTTTGATATAAACGGAACTATTATAAAAAGAGATAAAAGAACTGATATACCTTATCAAAAGGCTATCGATAATTTACTAAATGTCGAAAATGGCATGAATGGTGTAGACACCTCTGCAAGATCTGATAAAGATGTCTTTATAGAAGTTTTAGATAAACATGGACAAGCCTTTTCTGAAGAAAAATGGAACGTTTTTTTAGAATTATATAAAAATCAATTAGAAGCATTTAAAGAAACCGATGTATGGCGTGAAAATGCAGATGCAGTAAGTATGATAAAAAAGCTATCTAATACTAATCACAAGCTTTCATTAATTACTGGAGAACTTAGTATCGGTGCTCGTTATAAATTAGAAAAGTTAAATGTATGGCATTATTTCCCTACTGGTGGTTTTGGTGAAGATGGTCTTAGAAGATTTGATATAGCAGAAGCAGCTCTAAAGAAAGCAAAAAGTATTTATGGTAATGATTTTGATGATATATATGTTATAGGTGATACAATTTTGGATATAATGACTGCCCGTCATCTAGGAGCTAAAATTATTTCTATAACTACTGGCTCTAACACCAGAGAAGAATTAGAAGCTAAAGAACCTGATTATATAATTGACTGTTTTAAAGAAATTGAATACTTATTTTTATAGAACTCTATGGAGTTAAAGGTATTGACCTTAACTCCCATTTTTCTTTTTTTGTCCGAATTATCAAAATTTTATTTGAATTTAGCCAAGAAAAGTCTTATTATTAATATAAAGTTGTTTTTAGGGGGGGTTTTTGTGGATGACTTTGCTTTAAAAGACGAATACTTTTTGGAAGGTAATAGCATTGGTTGCTTATTAATCCATGGTTTCACTAGTACGCCTGCTGAACTTCGAGAACTCGGTGAAATTTTGTATGAATGTGGGTGTACTGTTTATGGAATAAAGTTAAAGGGACACGGAACCACTGTAGAAGATTTAGAAAATTGTACATACAAAGATTGGATAGACTCAGCTGTAGATGGTTATTATTATCTAAAGGAAAAATGTGAACAAGTTTATGTAATTGGACATTCAATGGGAGCTCTACTAGCAATGTATATTGCTGAAAATTATCCTGTTGATAAGCTAGGTCTTCTTTCTCCACCGTTAGTTACTAAAAGTAAAGTAGCAAAATTAGCTTTTATAGCTAAATTCTTTATGAAATATTTTGAGTGGGGAGAAAGGGAACGTACAGAAGAAGAGTCAAAATACCTTTTAGGTTATAATAAATTTCCTGTAAAATCTGTCCATGAATTAAATAAACTAACAAAAGTTGTTAGAAAAGAATTACCAAAAATAAATTGTCCAGTAATTATAGTGCATTCCCTTAAAGATGAAACTGTTGATATTAAAAGTGTTGAGCTATTGTATAATAATGTAAGCTCTAAACAAAAAGCAAAAGTTTTTTTAAAAGAAAGTGGTCATAACATCACTGTTGAAAAGGAAAAACAAAAAGTTTTTGATGCACTTTTAAATTTTTTCACAAGTATCACTGCTAAAGAATTTTAAAGTCAAGGGCTAGCTTTCTACCCTTGACTTTTTATAACTCAATTATATGGACATACAAAAACTTTATTTGATTATATAACATACTTTTTGTCATTCATAAGGTGTAATGAAAAGAGGTCAGGATTGAATAATTGAATTATTCGAGCCCAACCCCTAAATTGTTTTATATTAATATTATGACCTTATTACCAAATCATCTAATTTACAACATAATACATTAGCTAAAACCTCTACTTTTTGAAAACTTGGATTTTTCTTATCGCCTCTCTCTAGCTCCTCTAAATAAGATTTTGATATTGACGTTTCGAATTTGGGGTTCTTTGTAAGATTCTCCACATCTTTAGCTGTATATCCCAGCCTTGTTCTAATTTCTCTGATTTTCTTACCATTTAACATAAAAAGTCCCCCTTGTATTTTATTTTATATTAAATGCCTTACATTTTAATTATATGATTCTTTTGTTAAGACTAGTTAAACTTAATGGATTTTTAACAATTTTATTTAATCATAATAAAAGCACCTGCCCAAGCAGATGCCTTCGTTTATAACTAATTCTTTACTATATATAACTTTTATCATATTTAACTTCTATATTTCTGAAACTTCCATATTCATTATTAAGCATTTGTCATTTGACAATGTAGATACTGTATCTTTACTTACTCCTACAAATGAATCTCCGAACATATAAAATACATTTGATGCTATTTTAAGTTCAGGCAATCTTCCTATTAGCTTTTCTCCATCATATAGAAAAGCTAATTGAACAGGTGTAGCAAAGTTACCCTCTGGTGTAAAATCTCCACCTGCTGCAATTACTACTAATATCCCTAACTCTCCCTGAAGCAGCTCTTTAGCTGTCTTTTCAGACTCTTTAATTTTTAAATTTGCCATTCCTAAGCTAGGTACGCCATCATATTCAGCTCCTGCACTTCCAGTTAAAGGAAGATTATACAGCTTTGACGTTTTTTTATCTGTATATGAAGTTAGTATTTTTCCGTTCTCTATAAGAGTATAAACATAACCGTCATTTACAACACCTTCTGCATCAAAGAAAGGCTCCATAGTTTCTTTAGGATTTCTATTTTGATATAATGTAAACTTATCATTAAATACCTTTTTATTTAATTTTTCACTAAGTAGTGAGCTTTTACTTCCAAAACTATGTCCATGTAGGTCCTTTAAAAATTTCATCATGGGTAATTGTTCACCCGTACTAAATATAACGGGTAACTTTTTATTTTTTGGAAGTTCAACTTTATTATTAAATGCATTACAAAACTCATTCACTTCATTAAGTATTTTTTTATTGTCATACTCTCTACCAACGTAGCTTATAAAACCATCCATAAGATTACTTGATGATTTATCCTTGATAACTAATTCTAATTGTATATATTTATCTTTATACCTAAGGTCTACACCATTATCATTTGTAAGGATATTTTCTTTTTCAATTAAATTAAGTTTATGTGAAAAACTAAATCCTGGCTGCTGGTTCCTTATATCACTTAAAAGTTTTTCAAACTCATTTATAATTCTCTCTTCATTAAACTCCCCACTGTAATCTTCACTAATCTTTATATTCTTTGAAATTTCGTATGGATATTTGATATTATTATTTAATGCGTTTATAGCTCTTTTCTCTAATTCTTTTTGATTATGTTTTCCTATAGCTCCTGCACAACCAATTAATTTATCTTTATATATTCTATATCCTGTTTTTCTAATGTCTTTCCTTCTTATGGAATCTATTTTAGTTTGAACAACATTTACTGAAGTTTCTTTAATTTTACTAATGTATTTTTCTTTAATCAACGATATCCCCCCTATTTATTGCACAACTATATTTTTCACTCTTACATATGGACCACCAAAGCCTACTGGTAATGGATATTGCTCCATTTTTCCACATCCACCAGAAACAAAACTAAGTAGTTCTAGCTCATTAGATAAACCATCTATCTCCCAAAGAGTTTTCATAACATCTCCAGTAATAACTGAAATGTTTACAGGTTTATCTATTTTTCCATTTTTAATGTAATATGCTAAAGATGGAGCTAAAGTAAATTTAGACATTCCAGACCCGTGCTTTATAGTTTCAACATAAATCCCTTCATCTACTTCAGAGAATAATTCTTCCTTTGTTTTATTTCCCGGCAATATATAAGTGTTTGTCATTCTAACTATTGGCTCAAACTCAAAATTCATTGCTCTAGCATTTCCTGTAAGCTCTTCACCTATGTTTTCGGCAGTCACACCGCTATGTAATCTTCCAGCTAATATACCATTTTTTATAAGATATGTCCTTTGTGCTTTAGTTCCTTCATCATCAAATGGTGTATATCCTGAGCTTATTGTATTTCCATCATCTACAATAGATAATATCTCTGAACCTACTTCTTTTCCAATTGCCCATTCTTTTTTCATAGTTTCATCACCAATCATAAAATCAGCTTCACTTTTATGCCCGAAACTCTCATGAGCAAAAATTCCTGCTGCAAGTGGTGATAATATCACTTTATAGTTTCCTGGTTTTACTGGTTCAGAATTAATTAAAAACTCTTCGCATTTTTCAATATACTTAATAAATTCTTTCTCTTTATCCTTTAATTCTTCAAAGGTATCAGATGCTTTTTGAAAGCGCTCCGAAAATCTTTTTTCACCGTTAGATAAATCAAAACTTATAACCATACCAGAGGTTTGAGTATCAAACTTTACATTTGAACCTTTACTTGAATAAAAGCTTTTTATAACTTTTCTATCTACATAGATTGCTTGCCAATGTTTAACTGTTTCATTTTTTTCTAAAATATTAAAATACCCTTTTAATATTTTATGTTTTTCTTCTATTGGTACTTTATATACGTCATTACCTTTATACAATAGCTTTTCTTCTTTATTTACTTCAAATTTTTGTACTAATGGATTGTTATCAATATTCTCATTTGCTTGTGCATATGTAGATAGGGTATCAATTTCTTTTTGAATGTTATCTATTTCTGATGTCGAGCTATAATACCATCTGACCCCATCAAATAATCGTATAAACGCCCCCTTATATTTTCTTACTCTAGATTCATCAATTTCTCCTAATGTATAAACTATCTTAGTTTCATACACATCTTCTATACGTACGTCGGTATAGAAGTTCTCTGGAAATTTGAACATAAGTTATCCCCCTCTTATTCTGAACTTTTTAATATTTTTTCTACATATTATATTCTTTGATAATGTTTAAATACCTTTATGTTTTCATATTTCCCCATTAGTTATTTTGAGTAACAAAAAAATTTTGAATGCTGTTAAACACTTTGGCTTTCAAGTTAAGTTTAGCAATTGAATACATATTTTTCCTCCTAATTCACACATTATGTTTTTATTATAAAACAAAAGAACCGTCCTCTCCTTGTAGTTAAAGCACCTTATTTAAATATAAAGCATAAGATATTATAAAAATAATGAAAGGAATGAGTAACATGTATAATAATTATAACCGATATCCATGTCCTTATAACCCATCAATGTATAACTCACATAATATGTATAATCCTTATAGAATGTATCCATATCCTTACTGGGGAATGTATAATCCAAACTTTAATAAACAGTTTATTGAACTGAAGGATTATGGACCAGAACCATTTGTAGTTAATATTGATGAAGCTACTAAACAAAATAATAATTTCCGTATTGCATTATGGACAGGAGAAAATTTGCAAGTTACATTGATGAGCATCGAGGTTGATGAAGACATAGGATTAGAAGTTCATCCTGATGGTGACCAATTTATACGTATTGAAGAAGGTCAAGGAATTGTCAAAATGGGTGATAGTAAAAATAAGCTAGATTTCCAAGAAAGAGTCTTTGATGACTATGCCATTATGATACCTGCAGGTAAATGGCACAATATAATCAATACAGGCAATAAACCTCTTAAATTGTACGCAATCTATGCACCACCTGAACATCCACGTGATACAATTCATGAAACAAAAGAAGATGCAGAAGCTGACGAAAGAAGTTACAGATATTAATAACATAATAAACCGTAAAACTCTATTTCTTCTATTCTTTTTCGTCAGTTTTATTTGTATATTGTTTTATTGTTTGAATAATAATATAGGTGCATACAATAATTATCATTCCTAAAATGATATTAACTATTAACACAACACCAACCAGGTCTTGAATAATACTTGTTAAAACAATAGTTATAGCATATAAAATAATCCCTCCAGCAAGAACTTTTAATATAAACATACAATCCTCCTATAAAGGTTATTAGATACAAAAGTTATTTTTCAATCCTATCATAAACACAAGGGGGCTATCCCCTTGTGTTTATGATATCTAACATTTAATATCTTTTACATATCTTAGAACTGTTTCTAGGTCAAGCTTTGAAGCATCAATCAAAAGCATTTTTTTGTCACCATAAACTCTACATTGAGCATATTCTGTTTCTTCATATTCTGAATCAATTCCTGAAACGATAGTTATATCTACATCTTCTTTATTTTCTTCATACAATACTACGTCATATCCTTCCTTTTTTAATAGCTCAATAATTTTATTTAGTCCCCTTTGTACAGCAATTTTTTTGTTTTCCATAATCATTCCCCCTTTATTTTAAGGAATGTCACAATGTACACTCCTTTTTAACACAAATCTTCATATTTAAGGGCTTAATAATCTATATGTTAACTAATCCCAATACCCACGCAAACCTTTTCCTTACGTTTTAAAAAATTTCTCTAGAAAATACATCATTATATTTCAAACTAAAAATTTTTAATCTATTATGATTTAATTATTACATATTTGTAACAGTTTTTCAAGCATAGATTAACAAAACTCAACAGGTAAAACTACTGTATAATTGTATTATCTTCTAATTTGTACCGACTTCTTCTTTTAGTCAATAAATGCAAATATCATTTTTAATCTAATGATAACTGAATACTTTACTAGTAAACATCAATATATTATATAGATATTTAATTATTCATGTTAAAATGTATAAAACATGAAAAAAGAGGACGGTTATCATGAACTCACCATCCCCTGCTCTTATATTTTTGTATGCATTAGTACAAGTGAACTATCCACCTGTATCTATATATTGATTTAGATATAAAAGTCAATCTAAAGTATATAGCTTGCTCATGTTAATTAATATTCTTATTCCTCAGTTTGATTATTTATTATATCTAAAATTTCATTTTTTATATCAAAATATTCTTGATTATACATTACATGTTTTGTTTTATTATTAAATATTTCATTAGTAAAGTTAATATTAAATTCTTTAAGTATTTTCCCTGGACGTTTTGACATTACTACAACTCTTGTTCCTAGAGATAAAGCTTCATCAATGTCATGGGTAATTAAAAATATGGTACTATTATTTTCTTTCCAAATATCCCTAATTAGAGTCTGCATATTTCCTCTAGTCAATGCATCTAAAGCTCCAAATGGTTCATCCATAAGAATCATTTCAGGATAATTAGCTAATACCCTAGCTAGTGCTACTCTCTGTTTCATACCTCCTGAAAGTTCAAATGTTGCTTTATCTCCAAATCCATTTAATTTAACTTGTTCTAAAAAGTGAGTTGTAATTTGTTCTATTTCTTTTGAAGAAACACCTCTCATTTTAGGACCAAATTCTACATTTTCTCTTACATTCATCCATGGATATAAAGTTGGTGACTGAAACACAACACCTCTATTCCAATCAGGACCTGTAATAGGTTTGCCTTCCATAAGACAAACCCCACTGGTAGGTTTCATATAACCTGCAATGAGTTTCAACAATGTACTCTTTCCACAGCCAGAAGGTCCTAAAACACATAGAAATTCACCTTTTCTAAGCTGTAAATTAATATTATCTAAAGCTAAAATTTTATTTACATTTGTTCCATACTCAAACTTTAGATTTTGTATATCTATCAAAACTTCTTGTTCTTTTTCACTTACCATATTCCAAACACCTTTCCAAATTTATCTACTAACCATATAATACATCTATTATTGATTGTTTTTTATTTGATTATTTAGAAGCTCTTTCTAAATATTTTTCAATATATATAGAATTAATATATTTGTTAAACTCTTCTTGTGATGGAGAATTATCAATAAATCCTTGATTTTTCAAGAAGTCTGCTGTGTCCTTCATAATAGTTGCAAAGGCACCAGGAGCTTTACTTGTTCCAATATAACTTTCCTCTAGCAACTCTTCAGGTGTAAGCCAAGTTGAGCCTTGCATCTGTAATAAAGCATCTTCTGCTGTTATCTCTAATTCATCAGCTATAATGGCTGCAGCCTTTTCTGGGTTCTGTCTATATATATCAGCTGCTTCAGTTAAACATGCAATAAAATCTGCTACTAGCTCTGGATATTTATTTGCAAATTCTTTTCTTACTACTTCGACATTAGCTGTTATATATCCTTTTTTCACCATATCTTCACTAGAAATTAGTATTTTTCCATCTTTCAATAATTCTCCAAGGGAAGGCTGCCAAGTATATGCTGCTTGAATATCTCCTCTTTCCCAAGCTGCAACAATTTCTGGAGTCTTCATGTCTAAAAGCTCAACTTCGTTTTCGATTCCAGCATCCTTTAAAACATTTAATAATATATAATGAGACGTTGATGCAAAAGGTGTTGCTACTTTTTTACCAGCAAGATCTTCTATTTTTTCAATTTCTGAACCATTTTTAACTGCTAGAGCTTCGATTTCCCCAAGTATTTCATGTATCCAAATTAATTCTACATCTAGGTCCATAGTTAAAGAAACAATTGAGTTTATATTTCCCATTGTAGCAAAATCAATGCTTCCTGATGCTAAAGCTTTGTTAGCTTCTGAACCTGAATCAAATACAATAAAGTTACATTTGATACCTTTTTCAGTAAAATATTTATCAAATATTCCTTGTGCTATTGCTATGGTTTCATCATTAGGAACTCTAAGAATCCCAAAATTTATTTCTTTAGGTAAAGATGTTGAATTATTTTTTTCTGAATCACTATTACAAGCTACAAGAGAACACAACATAATCCCTATTAATACAATAGCAAATATACTCTTAAATCTATTTCTCATAAATTTACCTCCATTCAATTTTTATTATTATTTATTATTTTATACATGTCCTTTCCAGAATACTATCTTTTTTTCTAAAGTACGTAATCCAAGGTCAATTAATATACCAGTAATACCCATTATTAAAATGCCTACAATTATTACATTACTTTTCAAAAAATTCGCTGCATCAAATACCATCCAACCTATACCTGAAGTTGCTGCTATCATTTCAGCAGAAACTAAAGTGGTATAGGCTACACCAACAGCCGTTCTAATCCCTGTAAAAATTTCAGGTAAACATGCTGGCAATACTATTCTAAAAAAGATTTGTTTGGGATTAGCACCTAAGGATTTAGCACTTAATATATAATCTTTATTAATTTTTCTAACAGCCGCTACACCAGCAATATAAATTGGTGCAAAGGCTGCTAAATATAATAATATAATCTTTGATGTATCATCAATACCAAACCATAAAATAAGCAATGTATAGTAAGCAAGTGGTGGTAAGGGACGATAAAATTCTACTACTGAGTCAATAATCGCTTTTATTTTACTAAAATATCCACTTAATAATCCCATAGGTACTGCAGTTATAATTGCAAGTCCTAAAGCTCCAAACAATCTCTTAAAACTTGCTCCAAGATGAATCCAAATAGAAACTTTATTATAGCCATCTTCTAAAATATTAATAAAAGTAATCCAAACTTTATATGGTGATGGGACTAACGTGGTTGAAAATAACTCTAATTTAGTTATTAAATACCACACCCCTAAAATTATAAACCAAGTTGCTATAGTTAGTAATTTTTCTATGTTATTTTTTTTTACTTCTCTTTCTGAATCCTTTTTAAAATTATTTAAGTTCATAAATTCCCACCTCTTTATAATGGTGTCACTTTCTTTAAGTATAATAGTATGGCCATCGAATAAATACCCGATGACCATACTATTATACAATTAATTAAAATTATATTCAGTAACTATTTTTTCTCTTTCAGTTACTTGATCTTGGAAATACTCATAGCAGCATATTCCTAAATATGAACCCGAAATATTCCATACATTATTATATCCCATATTTTGTAGTGCCATTACTGCATTATAACTTCTTTGACTTGAACGACAATGTAAGTATACCGGTCTATCCTTTGGAATTTCATCTAATCTATCTCTAAGTTCACTTAATGGAATATTGATTGAATTTATAAGATGTCCTTCTTCATACTCATCTTTTTCTCTTACGTCTATAATAAATGCATTATTTTCCACTAATTCTCTAACCTTTGATACAGGTACTTGTCTAAACTTACCATTTAAAATATTTAGAGCTACTAATGCTGCATGATTAACTACATCCTTAGCTGTTCCAAATAATGGAGCGTAGCATAATTCTAATTCTTTTAAATCTTCTAGAGTTGCTCCCATAAGAATCATTGCTGCTATTACGTCTATTCTCTTATCTACATTTCCCTTTCCTATTGCTTGGGCTCCAAGTATTTTACCTGTCGGATATTCATATATTAATTTAAAGTGTATTGGGTTAGCCTCAGGCATTAAACCTACTTTATCTCCAGGAATTATATATACAAAGTCATATGAAATTCCTGCTGCTTTTGCGGCTTTTTCATTCAGTCCTGTAGATGCTCCACTCATTTCAAATATCTGAACTACTGATGATCCTATTACACCATTATTTCTATGAGGCGTGTTATATATATGATCAGCTGCTGCTCTAGCTTGTCTTTGTGCTGGACCTGCTAGTGGAAGTCTTGTTGCCTTGTGAGTTAGACGATGATATACCTCTATAGCATCTCCTACAGCATAAATATCTTTATCGCTTGTTAAGTAATTATGGTCTACTTTTATTCCTCCAGTTTCTCCAATTTCAAGGCCAGCATCTTTAGCTAAAGTAGTTTCAGGTACAACACCAATTGCCATAACAACTGCCTTTGCAGCTACCTTTCTACCTGATTGCAACTCTACTGAATCTTTATTTATTTTCTGTACTGCATCACTTAATATAAGATTTATTCCATTGTCTAACATTTCTTTATGAAAAATTTGTGCCATATCATAATCAAATGGACTCATTATTTGATTTTGAGCTTCTATTAAGCTAACATTCTTTCCTGCTAAACGAAGGTTTTCTGCAACTTCTACTCCTATAAATCCGCCACCTACAACTGCAATATCCTCAATATTATTTTTCACAATGTAATTTTTAAGCTTTTCTATATCTACTACATTTCTTACTGTAAATACATGTTCACTATCTATTCCTTCAATGCTTCTTGGAAGTATTGGATTAGCACCTGGAGATAATACTAATTTATCATAAGCCTCTTCATATATTTCTCCACTTATTAAATCTTTTACTACTACTTTTTTTTCTTCTCTTTTTATTTTAATAACTTCACTATTAACTCTAGCTTCTATATTATATTGCTTCTTAAATTTCTCTGGAGACATTAAAACTAGTTCTTCACTATTTTCTACCATTCCACTAAGGTGATATGGTAACGCACAATTTGAAAATGAAACATGTGGTCCTCTCTCAAACATTATTATTTCAGCTGACTCATCAATTCTTCTAGCTCTTGCTGCAGCCGAAGCGCCTCCTGCTACTCCTCCAATAACTAAAATCCTTTTACCCATAAATATACATCCTCCCTTTAATTATTATTCAACTAGCTATCTGTACAACTTACAATAAGCATATATACACATATATCATAAAATAATGTTGCTAAATTCAATCTTCTTCCTAATCCTTTATGACCTTAAAATTTTATTAAGCATTTGAAGAAGTCGAAGAAGTAGCCTCGCTAGAATTAAATTTCTTAGCAAGTACATTTCCTAAAACGCCGCCTAAAACCATGAAAATCAAGAATACCCATCCTGAAAGTGAGAAATTAGCTATAGGTGTATATAAAGCACCTACGTTACAACCATTAGCAAAACGAGTTCCTAATCCCATAGTAATTCCACCTAACGCAAATAATAATACTTCTTTTGTCGTTATATGCATCTCTTCCATAAATGCTTCTTTTAACCTACCTGCAGTTAATAGATAAAACATTGTTCCAAATATAATTCCAACATTTTGTACTGTAATTGGATGTTCAAAGAAAGGTAATTCAAAAACACTTGGTGACATCTTAGTAAATGAAGAAACTGTTTCAACTGGAACTCCAAATACCATTAATAATTTACCAAACCAAATACCATAAGGAGTAGATGCCCCCCAACCAGCTTTAGTTACACCCATTAGTAGGACAAATATAAAACTTATAGCTATCGCTCCTTGTTTTAAAGTCCAAGGCTTTACAAATAAACGATTATAGTTTTCTATGCTAAAAAATCCATAATTTTTGTTATCAAAGTTATCACTTTGTTGCTGTATTTTTTCCATTGGTATTCCAGTAAAACTATTATTTTGTTTGCGACGTCTTTCATAGTTGTATGCAAAATAACTTACTACACTACAAAATAATCCTGTTAATACAAGAGCACCAAGATAACCTTCGAAACCATCCCATTTAAAAAGGTCAGGTAAGAAAACACCACCACTTAATTGTTTACCAACTTCAGTTGAAACCCAAGATCTTCTAATCCAGCTAGCAGTTCTTTGCATAGGAAATCCAAGAAACACTCCTAAACTAAAGAATATTAATGTTACAAAAGCCCTAGGTAAACCTGTAACTAAATCTGTAAGCACTCCAGATGCACAACATGAAGAAAATGACATACCAAACCCAAAGAATAATCCTCCTAGAATTAATCCAAGATTAATAGGATTTATCCATAAATTGTAGCTTGTAGGATCCTTTTTAAATAAAAATGCAGTAGTTAATAATGCTGTAATAAAAAACATAAACGTCATTGTTCTCATCAATTGAGTTGAGCCTGTATTATAAGCTCGATTAACACTACCTGCAAATCCTGTGTAAGCTCTCATTAATGTATATCCTAATCCTATACCAATTAAAAGTCTAAAAAATAACATATCAGTTTTCAAAAGAGTCTTACCTAAAAATAATACTAATAAAATTCCTATAAATCCTAAAATATTTTCTAACCTTTTCATTTTTCTACCTCCTATATCTTTAATTTATAATAATTAAATTTGAAAGGGATATATTTGATTTTTCATATATTTATCCTTTGGTTTTAGTTAATTATTAAATTAACATTCCCCCCTTTTGTTTGGCTTTTAACAATGAAGCCCATAACAATCTTATAAATAACTATTTCATATACTATTATACATTATTGAAATGTCTTTCTGTTATTTGAAATCGTTATTCTATATAGTAGTTTGTTATTTATCTAACACAAAAAATGGATGTTACGACAAATATATATAAAATTAACAGGTATCTTTTATGATACCTGTCAATTTATTGCTATTTAAAATTGCTTATTTTACTAATTCATATCCTTTATTTGTCCATCCAAAAGGTGCATTTGCTTTCATTCCTGTACCACCATTTAATGATACAGCATCATATCCTATTAATCTTAAAGCTGCAACAGTTTGACCTGCAGTTTGACCTGTATAGCAATATACTATGATTTTCTTATCCTTTGGTAAAGTATTGAATTCCTTATGCATTTCTTTTCCAAATGGAATGTTTATAGCACCTTGAATATGACCTTCGTTATAATGTTCTGCTTTTCTTATTGATAAAAATATTACACTATTATCTTCTTGGTCTAATAACTTCTTAGCATTATCTTCACTTATTTTGTAGTTAGCGTAAGTAGTTCCTTTTACATCTGCAAGCCCAGCGAAATATTTATTTATAGCATCTTTAATTTCTGCTTGAATTTCAACTCCAGTTGGTTGACCAAATTCATTAGCAGTTGTTTCTATTACTTCTTCTACTCCTTCAACCTTTGAAATTCCAAGATTCCAACCTAAGTTAACAGATTTAGCATCAAAACCTGCCATATTTAATAACGCTACAGTTTGACCAGCAGTTTGACCTGTATAGCAATATACCATTATTGGCTTGCTCTTAGGTAGCTTATCAAGATTTTCACTTATTGCTGTACCCCAAGGAGCATTAACAGCACCTTTTATATGTCCTTCATTATATACATCCGGTTGTCTTATGTCTAATATGAACATATCTTCTCCAGCTTTTACCTTATCTACAAACTCTTTTTGAGAAATTTTATAGATGTCACTACCCATATTTGTATAATAATCACTTACAACTTGAGCTAAAACATCACTTTCATTAGTTGATTGCTCAGTATTTTTTGCTGGCTCAGTATTTGTAGCTGGTTCTTTATCTGTAGTACATCCAGCTAAACTTAAAATTAATGCTAATACTAAAATTAACGAAGTTAACTTAAACTTTCTAAACATATTTTACATCCCCTCTCTTAAGTGTTATTTTTTTAACATGTTATAATTATAACATAATTTCAAATGGTTATATATTTGAAATATGCAATACTGGATAAGAAAAAACAATAGCAAAAAATATGTAAAGAACTAAGTCGACTTCGTCGATTTGTTAGTTAGTAATTCGTTGTTAGTAGTTAGTAGCTATTTAGTCAGTTCTCAGCTCTTAGTTCTTAGGAAAACATTAGAAAGAATTAGGCTATTCGCTATTCGCTTTTCGATAATAATTTTACAAATATTCTCTCTGTCTTTAAAACTTATATTAAACTTAATTACAATCTATACAGTAAATATACGCTCTTAGATAATAAAAAAACTGAATTCTTGAAATAAGAATTCAGTTTTTTTAATCATATTTGAATTATTAAGAAACATCCTGTTCATTTATCTCTACTTCTGTATTATCTGGCATTTGCACTGGTAAAGATTTGTCTTTAGACCATTCAACCCATGCACCATCATATAATTTTAGATTTCTATATCCTGCATTATAAAGGGCAAGATATGTTTGAGCACCTCTAATTGATGTCTTACAATACATAATAGCTGTATCTTTTGGAAGTAAACCTTCATCTAGATACATTGCTTGAATACGAGAAACTGTTTTATAAGTACCATCATCATTTATATTATTTACATAATTTACTAATACAGAACTTGGAATAGTTCCTGCATTATACTCTTCTTGAGAACGAGTATCTATTAACATTACATTATCTTTAGGTTCATTAACTTGAGCTTTTACATCTTCAATAGTTGCAATCATATCTGTATTTTTTTCTTTCGCTATATATTCTGTAGGTGTTACATCTGGTACTTCTGTTGTAAATTCAGCTCCAGCAGCAGCTAAAGCCTTTAATCCTCCACTTACAACTTTGACATTTTCATGACCATAAACTTTTAAAGTCCACCATAATCTTGCTGAATCCATATTTTTGTTATTATCATATATCACAACTATTGAATCATTAGAAATACCTCTAGAGCTCATAAGCTCTTCAATTTGACTTTTTGGAGCAAGTAGATTTGGAACAGGTTCACTAACTACAATGTCCCCTCTACTAATATTAACAGAGTTCTCAACATGTCTTACTGAATATGCATCAGGATGCTGAGCATCAACTATTATTACATTTTCTTGATTAAATAGATTAATTGCCTCTTTTGCATCAATTATTTCAGTTCCTGTTTCTCCACTAAAGGAACTACACCCAACATTCATAAACATACTGGCTATAATAAGTACCAATAATGATAACCTAATTAGTCTTTTCATCTTATCCACCCCATTCTAATATAAATAATATTATTAAATCTTATGTAGTTTGTTAACTTATATACAATTATCATTAT
>NZ_ARZA01000068.1 GCF_000387765.1 Caldisalinibacter kiritimatiensis | reverse complement strand
AGAAGCAAAGAGAATGGATAGATTTACTCAGTTTGCAGTAGCTGCTAGTAAAATGGCAGTTAAAGATGCAGACTTAGATATAGATAAAATAAATAAAGAAAGATTTGGTGTAATTTTAGGTTCAGGAGTAGGCGGAATAGAGACGTTAGAAAAGCAAAAGGAGAAATTGATAAAAAAAGGACCTAAAAGAGTGAGTCCATTTTTCGTCCCGATGATGATAGGAAATATAGCAGCAGGGCAGGTTTCAATAACATTAGGGGCAAAGGGTGCAAATGAAACAGTAGTTACTGCATGTGCTTCTTCTACTAATGCTATAGGTGATAGCTTTAAAGTAATACAAAGAGGAGATGCAGATATCATTGCAGCTGGAGGTTCAGAAGCTGCTATCACTCCGTTAGCACTAGCAGGCTTTTCTTCAATGAAGGCTCTGTCCACAAATAATGAAAATCCACAAGTGGCTAGTAGGCCTTTTGATAAAGATAGAGATGGGTTTGTAATGGGAGAAGGAGCAGCTATTTTAATACTAGAGGAGCTTGAACATGCTTTAAATAGGGGAGCCAAAATATACTGCGAAATTGTAGGGTACGGAATGACTTCTGATGCTTATCATATAACGGCGCCAGCTGAAAATGGAGAAGGAGCAGCTAGAGCTATGAAACTTGCTTTAGAAGATGCAAATGTTTTACCAGAAGAAGTAAATTATATAAATGCCCATGGAACTTCAACTTTTTACAATGATAAAAATGAAACATCTGCTATTAAAACAGTTTTTAAAGACAATGCTTATAAATTAAAAGTAAGTTCAACTAAATCTATGACTGGGCATCTATTAGGTGCTGCAGGAGCATTAGAAGGAGCAGTATGTTCATTGGCAATACATGATGATTTTATACCACCAACGATTAATTATAAGACTAGAGATGAAGAATGTGATTTAGATTATGTACCTAATAAAGGTATTGAGCATGAAATTAATTATGCTATTTCTAATTCTCTTGGTTTTGGTGGACATAATGCTACTGTTGTGTTTAAAAAGTATCTTTAGTTAAAAGGCTATTTGTATAGTTTTATACAAATAGCCTTTTAAGTTTATAATCGGGTTTTATAAGCAAATTTGTGTTAAGTTTAAATTAGACAAAAGGTATTACTGAATATAAGGATTGAAAAGTATAAAATAATTTGCATGAGTATTAAATATTATAGTAAACTATATAATGAATTATTATAAATAAACAAATTAGATTTGGAGGTAACTATGAAACAGCACATAGAAGAATTAGAACATAAAATAAGCAAGATACAAAAATCAATTAAATATACATTTAATGATAGTGATATATTGATAAGAGCCTTGACACATAGTTCCTTTGCTAATGAGCATAAGGATTTAAATATAAAATATAATGAAAGACTTGAGTTCTTAGGTGATTCAGTTTTAAGTATTGTCGTAAGTGATTATATATTTGATAAATATCCCAATTATCCAGAAGGAGAATTAAGTAAACTTAGAGCTACGGTTGTATGCGAAACAGTTTTAGCAACTGTGGCTAAGAAGTTAAGTCTTGGCGAATATCTATTATTAGGAAAAGGAGAAGAAGTTACTGGTGGAAGAGAAAGAGTTTCTATTTTAGCTGATGCATTAGAGGCATTAATAGCATCTATATATTTAGATGGGGGATTAGAATGTACTAGAAAATTCGTTTTAGATAACCTTTCAATTTTTATTGAAAAAGCAGTTGAAGGAAATTTAATTACTGACTATAAGACACAATTACAAGAATTTTTACAGAGAACTACTAAAGAAGAAATAAAATATAAAGTTATCAAAGAAGAAGGGCCAGACCATAATAAGAAATTCTATGTACAAGTTAGTGTAGGAAATAATGTGTTAGGAAAAGGAAGTGGAAAGAGCAAGAAGATAGCAGAACAAAATGCAGCTAAAGAAGCTTTAGAAAAGTTAGGTGTTGTCAATGAGTAATGTATATAGAATAATACCTGTTTTTGTTCCACATAAAGGGTGTCCATTCGACTGTGTATTTTGTAATCAAAAAAAGATTACAGGATTGAGTACTGATGTTACTAAGGAAAACGTAGAAGAAACTGTAAAAGAATATATAAGAACTATTCCTGATTGTAATGAAGAATTAGAGATTGCCTTTTATGGAGGAAGTTTCACTGCGATAGATATGGGTACTCAAGAGGAACTCCTAGAGGTTGCATATAGATATAAAAACAAAGGCCTTATAGACAGAATAAGGTTGTCTACCAGACCGGATTATATTGACTATAAAAGATTATCTTTGCTTAAAAAATATCAAGTAGATACTATTGAATTAGGTGTGCAGTCTATGGATGAGGGAGTGTTAAAAAAATCTAATCGTGGACATACATCTAATCATGTTCGGGAAGCAGTGGAATTAATTAGAGAATATAAATTTAACCTAGGAGTACAGATGATGTTAGGATTACCGGGAGATAATAAAGAAAAATCATTGTATACAGGTATAGAAATAATAAAGCTTAAACCGGATTTTGTTAGGATATATCCGACATTAGTAGTTAAGGATACTTATTTAGAAAAGCTTAATGACAATGGTAAATATAAGCCTTTATCACTTAATGAAGCAATAGATATAAGCAGTGAATTATTAATGCTTTTTAAATATTATGGTATTACGGTAATTAGAATAGGTTTACAGCCTTCTGAAAATATTACATTAGATGGTGATGTTGTTGCAGGACCATTTCATCCAGCAATAAGACAGTTAGTAGAATCAAGGGTTTATAGAGAAGTTTTAAATCAATATTTTTCTGAGAATGTATATAGTGAGGATATAGTAATCGGTATAAACAAAAAAATGATATCTACCTTTGTAGGGCAGAAAAAGGAAAATATTAAATATATAAAAGAAAAATATAATATAAGCAATATTAAAGTTATTTCTGAAGAGATTGATAAGGATTGTATTAATATATATATGAATGAAGCAAAAGACCATATAGTAATTAAAGACTATATACAATTATATTTAGAAAAGAGGAATTTGCTAAGTAAGGTAGAATATAAATAAGGGAATCCAAAGGTTGAATTTAATTAAGTAAAAACAAAATGTGGTTATTAAATTAAATTAGGGTTTCCACTTGACATGGAAACCTTTTAGCTTTTATTATGTAGCAAATAAAATCAGCACAAATCTACTAATTATTTAGAGGTGATAATATTGTATCTGAAACGGTTAGAGGTTCAAGGCTTTAAATCATTTGCCGATAAGACAGAGATAGATTTTGAAAAAGGTGTAACAGCTGTAGTAGGACCAAATGGTAGTGGAAAAAGTAATATTTCAGATGCTATTAGATGGGTATTAGGAGAACAAAGTGTAAAAACTTTAAGAGGAAGTAAAATGCAAGATGTTATATTTGCTGGAACAGCTAAAAGAAAACCTTTAGGTTTTGCAGAAGTAACTCTTGTATTAGACAATAAAGATGGGAAATTACCTGTAGATTATTCAGAAGTTAGTGTTACAAGGAGAATGTTTAGGTCAGGGGAAAGTGAGTATTATATCAACAAGACTTCATGTAGATTAAAGGATATTAGAGAACTATTTATGGATACTGGTGTTGGAAAAGATGGTTATTCTATTATTGGACAAGGTAGAATTGATGAGATATTAAGTACAAAATCAGAAGATAGAAGAAATATTTTTGAAGAAGCTGCAGGAATAGTTAAATATAAAACTAGGAAAGGTGAAGCGGAGAAGAAGTTAGAAAAAACAAAGGAAAATTTAGTTAGGATAAATGATATTATTAGTGAATTAGATTCTCAAATTGACCCGCTTAAACAACAATCAGATAAAGCAGAAAAATATTTAGAATTAAAAGAAAAACTTAAAGAGGTGGAAGTAAATCTATTTGCTAGAGAGATTGAAAGACTTAGAAACCAGATTTCTGAATTAGATGAAAAAAAGAAAAGTGTAACAGAAAAGTTAAGTAATTATGAGGATACTAGAGATGAATTAGAGAAAAAATATAATGAAGTAAAAAAAGAAATAGAAAAAATGGACGAAAATATTGAAGATATTCAAAACTTGAAGTATAACACACAAAATAATATAGAAAAAATAGAGAGTAATTTAAGGTTAAATAATGAAAAAATCATTATGTTAGAAAAAGATACTAATAGACTAGATAAAGAAGTTATTGAAATTCAAGATAGATTAGTAAATCTTGATAAAGAA
>NZ_ARZA01000067.1 GCF_000387765.1 Caldisalinibacter kiritimatiensis | reverse complement strand
TATAATTGTTTCTAAGCTTTTTTAATTTATCCTTTTTTTCTTTTTTTTGTTTTATAATCTTTAAAATATAATCAAGCTTATCTATTTTATATTTTAATTCATCTAAATATTTATATTTTTCTAGTTGTTTATTCAGTTCGCTTAATTTATCTTCAACTCTTTTTTTTTGAGTATTTAACCCCCTGATATCTTTTAAAGTATCACTTACTGCCTTATCAACAATATGTACTCCTACTAGTCTACCAATGGCATTAGCCCTAATTGATGCCTTTTCTGAAAGTAAAAACGGTCCTTCTAACTGGTCTGCAATATTAATAGTATTAGCTTTGTTACTGTCTAAATACAATTTTCTTATATTAGTACTTTCAATGATATCTATTGGAACGTTTTTACCAAACCCCTCATATACAGATTCTTTACCATTTCTATCAACGTATATATATTGATTCTTAGATTTTGTCCTTATTCTTTTTAAACCTGTGTTGTCACTAAAATATAAACTTACGCAACATTTACTTTCTCCTTCTCTCATAAAAAAAGTCCCTGTTGGTTCATTATAAAGAACCCATTTAATAGCTCTTATTATAGAGCTCTTTCCCTGGTCAGAAGGACCAACTATTACATTTAAACACTTATCTAGCTCTATCTCTGTAAATTTGTGCGATTGAAAATTTTCAATTACAACTTTCTTAATATATTTCATTATTTACTCATCATCTCCTTTAAAATACATCTGTGCTACTCCAATTCTATTAATTGCCTCGTCCTTTACAGCCTTTGATATCCCATCTGTATTTGCCAAACTATTTAATATATGAGTAATATCAAGTTTTTCAAATTCACTTGATGAATCTATCGACTGTTTAAATTGCATTATTCTTTCATTTCTATATATGAACATCTCAATTTGTTTTCTATCCAATATTTCTTTACCTGACTTAGCTTTCTTCAGCGGTATCAAATCTATATTAATCTCCTTCTTTAAATCTATTATTGCAATTTTAGGCTTTCTTTCAATCTCTTGTAAACTATTAGTTATTCTTATCAAACTTCCTGGATTCACAAAATACTTATTATCTATTTTTATTACTCCAAAACCTGAGTGATAATGTCCACAAAGGGTTATATCAGCTTTAGTTTTGACTATATCTTCTATAAGAGTGTATGGAATACCTTTTATAAAAGGTCTATCTAGCAGCATTCCATGCACCACATGAATTAAGTAATCTACACCTTTTTGCTTTTCTTTAACTATATACCCTTTTTTAGATTTATCAGTATCTATATCATATCTATAATTTTGGCCTGTGATTTGAACTTTTATATTCTCTTTTTTTAATATTATTTTATCATTTGAATCTATAAGATTTAAAATACCAAGTGCATCAAAAAGTCCTAACAACGTTCTATGTAAAGTTTCTGGATTATGCCCGTAAACATCGTGATTGCCTGCTATTACATATATAGGAACGTCAAATTTACTTAAAATTAAAGCAAATTTTCTAGCAATAGAGTTTGAAATGTCAGGTCTGTCAAAAAAGTCACCACCATGTAATATATAATCTACATTGTATTTCTTTGATATTTCTAATACTTCTTCAAATTTTAATTGTAATGTCTCTAACAAATTGTCTTTTCTATTCTTAGGGGTAGTTCCTCTTATATGCGTGTCGGTTAAATAAAGTATTCTCAAAATGAAGGCACCTCATTTCTATATAAAGGTATTTGGTTCCATTTGCACATACTTACTTAATATTTATTATAACATACATTCAATTTATTAATTTTCCTATCTAAAGTTTAACCATTTCACATAAAAAATAATATAGTCTCCTCTAGAGGAGACTATATTATTTTTTACTCTTTTTTTCTTCTTTATTTTCTTTTTCATCTACTTTAAGACCGTATTTTTTTCTTATCTTCAATTCTATCTCATTAGATATTTCTGGATTATTTCTTAAAAACTCTTTTGAATTTTCTCTACCTTGACCCAATCTAGTATCTCCGTAGCTATACCATGAACCAGCTTTATTTATAATATCCGCTGTCGTTCCAACATCTAAGATATTACTTTCCTTTGATATACCTTCACCATACATAATATCAAATTCTGCCTTCTTAAATGGTGGTGCAACTTTATTTTTTACTACTTTTACACGAGTTCTATTTCCTATCATTTCGTCACCTTTTTTAAGAGTTTCTATTCTTCTAACATCCATCCTTACTGATGCATAGAACTTTAATGCTCGACCCCCAGTAGTAGTTTCTGGATTACCAAACATAACTCCAACTTTTTCTCTCAATTGGTTTATAAAGATTGCAGTAGTATTCGATTTCTTAATTGCTCCTGCAAGCTTTCTTAATGCCTGTGACATTAGTCTAGCTTGTAAACCTACATGACTATCTCCCATTTCTCCTTCTAACTCTGCTTTAGGTACAAGTGCTGCTACTGAGTCTATAACTATTACATCAATCGCACCACTTCTAACGAGTGCTTCTGCTATTTCTAAAGCTTGTTCTCCTGTATCTGGTTGTGATACTATAAGGTTTTCTGTATCTACACCAAGCTTTTTCGCATAACTAGGGTCTAAAGCATGTTCTGCATCAATAAATGCAGCAGCTCCTCCTGCTTTTTGAGCTTCAGCAATTACGTGTAAAGCCACAGTAGTTTTACCTGAAGATTCAGGACCGAATATCTCCACAATTCTTCCTCTTGGTACTCCACCAATTCCTAATGCTATATCTAACTGTAATGCACCTGTAGATATAGCTTCAACATTAAGTTTAGAATCCTCTCCTAACTTCATAATTGAGCCTTTACCAAATTGTTTTTCAATTTGATTTAATGCCATTTCTAAAGCTTTCTTTTTCTCCATCATATTCTCCCAGTTAAACTGGTTTCACCTACCTCTCCCCTTTGTTTCGAACGTGTGTTCTAATGTCATTATATAATACTTGTTTTCATAAGTCAATTAATAATTTTTTAAATCAATAAGATACTTTCTTATTTCATTGAACACACTATTAGCAGTCTTATTTTGTATTATCTCTCTACTTCCACTAAAATTGAATTTATAACATTTAATAGTATCATTAGTGACTAAAGCCATATATACTAACCCTACTGGTTTTTCACTTGTACCACCAGTAGGACCTGCAATTCCTGTCACAGAAACAGCTATATCTATATTATCCTTATTCTTTAATCCTTGAGCCATTTCAATAGCTGTTTGTTCACTTACTGCTCCATATTTATTTAGTGTTTCTCTTTGTACGCCAACTTCTTCAATTTTCGAAGTATTACTATAAGTAATAATACTTCTTTTAAGAATTTTAGACGCTCCTGATATTCTTGTTAATCTGCTGGTTATAAGTCCTCCAGTACATGATTCACAAAATCCAATTTTAAAATTATTTTTTAATAATTGTTTGAACACAACTTCTTCAATAGATTCATCGTCAAATGAATACACATATTTTTTTATTTCTGGCATTAATGTGTCTACAGTTTCTTGTATTGTCTTGTCAACTGATTCATTATCTAGTCCTTTTGCTGTAATTTTAATATCTACTTGTCCCTCTTTTGCATATGTTGCAACTAAAGTATTATCTTTAAATCCAATTTTACTTCTAATTTTGGATTCTATATGAGATTCACCTATCCCTATCGTCCTTATTGTCTTTGACTTAACTACAATATTAGATTTCTTACTTAAGTATGAACATATATAATTTTTAAACATTTCCTTTATTTCCCTGGGTGGTCCTGGTAAGATTATTATTATATTTTTATCCTTTTCAATAATAAATCCAGGAGCTGTTCCTACTTTATTTTGAATAACTTTACTTTTTTTAGGGATATATGCTTGTTTTAAGTTGTTTTTACTCATATGCTTACAGCATTTATTAAAATGTTCCTTTATTTTTGACAGTACTTCTTCACTGAATACTAATTCTTCTTTCAATACTTCACATACTACTTCCTTAGTTATATCATCTTCAGTAGGTCCTAAACCTCCAGTAATTATTAACAACTCACTTCTTTTTAATCCTTCAGTTATAACTTTAGCTAAATCATTTTTATTATCCCCAACAGTAGTCTGAAATGATACTTCTATCCCTAACTCAAGTAATTTTTTTGAAAGGTATATTATATTAGTATTTAAAACATCGCCACTTAATAGTTCTGAACCCACATTAATAACTTCACAAATCATAATATGCCTCCTGGTTAAGTAATTGTACTATCTTCCACTTGTAAATACTTCTCTGTTTATATATATATAATTAACACCTGATATTACAGTAAATAAAACTGCTAATATAACTAGTATTTTGTCAATAGGAAACGTATTATTAATAAATGAAAAGTTATCTAATAATAATGTTATAATAGCTAATATTTGCGTTATTGTTTTTATTTTTCCCCACCAGTTAGCGGCTATTGTAATACCTTCAGATGCTGCTAAAACTCTTAAACCTGTAATAGCAAACTCACGAGCTATTATAATCACTACTACCCAAGCTGATATTTTTTCTAACTCCACAAGTGATATTAAAGCCGCTGAAACTAATAACTTATCTGCTAGTGGGTCCATAAACTTACCAAATTTAGTTATTTGATCTCTACTTCTGGCTATATATCCATCCAAACTGTCACTAGAAGCAGCTATAATAAAAATTATAGCTGCAATATATTCACCTCTAGGTACGTTAACTAATAGAAAAAACATAAAAACTGGTACTAAAAATATTCTAGCAATTGTTATTTTATTAGCCAAGTTCATTACATATCTCCCCCACTAAATCATATTCTAAGTAATCTGTAATTTTTACTTCAATAAAATCTCCTTCGCTTAACTTTTTATTACTTCGTACATATACTATACCATCTATTTCTGGTGTATCCATGTACGACCTTCCTATATATAATTCTTCGTTAGGAATCTTCTCTTCTATCAACACTTGGTACTTTTTCCCTACTTTTTGTCTATTTTTTTTCCATGATATATCCTGTTGAAGCTCCAATATTTTTCTTTGTCGCTCTTCTTTTTTATCTTGTTCTACTTGATTTTTCAATTTAGCAGCAGCAGTCCCTTCTTCTTTAGAATAAATAAATGCACCCAACCTATCAAATTTTGTATCTTCAACAAATTTATATAATTCTTCAAAGTCACTTTCAGTTTCACCTGGAAATCCTACTATTAATGTAGTTCTAATAATAATATTTGGAATTTCTTTTCTTAACTTTTTAATTAAACTAACTATTTGCTTTTTATTTGTTTTTCTATTCATTCTTTTTAAAATTTGATCATTTATATGTTGAATTGGTATATCAACATAATTAACAACCTTGTCATTTCTTTTAATACTTTCAATTAAGGATTCAGAAAACGAATCTGGATACATGTATAGTGTCCTTATCCATTTTAAACCTTTTATCTTATTTAATTCATCCAATAACTTGGGAAGTTTACTTTCTCCATATATATCTATACCATACTTAGTAGTATCCTGTGCAATCAAAATAATTTCTTTAGTTCCTTTTGAAACTAACTCTGTAACTTCATTAACTATAGATTCTATACTTCTACTTCTATATTTACCTCTAAGTTTAGGAATAATACAATAAGTACAAAAATTGTTACATCCTTCTGCTATTTTTATATATGCTGTATATGCTGGCGTTGTAATTACTCTTGGTAGTTCATCTTTATATGGCTCATTGATATTTCCAAATTTTACACATCCACCTTGTCTAGTTACTTTTTCAAGTACATCCAATATCTCGTGAATATTCCCTGTACCGATTAATCCATCGATTTCAGGCAATTCCTTTAGCAATTCTTCTTTATATCTTTCACTTAAACATCCAGCTACTATTATATATTTGCATTTACCATGCTTTTTATATTCACCAGCTTCAATTATAGTTTCGATTGATTCCTCTTTAGCATCATTAATAAAACCGCAAGTATTTATTAAGATAATTTCTGAATCTTCTAAGGATTCAACTATTTCATACCCATTATTCTCCAATAAACCTAACATAATCTCAGAATCGATAAGGTTTTTTGAACACCCTAGTGAAACTACTGATATTTTAAAACCCATCTTATTACTCCTTTCAGTTCCTTCTATATTACTATGTATCGTTTATAAAATATTAACTCCTCAACACATTTATTAATTTCTTTATATTCAATAATTTTATCATATTTATTTACTTTATCAATAGAATATTTATATAAAGGGTCATAATAATGTAACATCAGCTTTTCAATAACATAGTTATATTCATCGTCTTTAATTTTTTTTATAAGTTCATCCACCAATTTATTACTCAATCTCTTTCTTAACTTATTAATAGCTTTAATTATAGTTGACTTTTCTTTAAATATATTATCATTCAAGTAATCATCAGAGATATTTTGTATCCTATTCTCTAAAGTCGTTTTTAATAACACATGTGTTCCTTTTTCCATTTTGTTATACAATTTTTCAGGTAGAAGTATTTTTCCAATTCTTTTACTTTCGCTTTCTATAAATACATAATTAGTTTTTATATTCATTAAAGCCCAAAACAATTTTGTTTCAAAATTCTTTTGTGTTACGCAACTATCATTATAACCAATATTACCAAAAACAGAACCTTTATTCTTTGCAAGTAACTCTAGATCTATAATAGGTTCATTTCTATTCTTTAATATTCTTAATATTTTAGTTTTTCCTACACCTGTGTATCCATGTAGAACTATAAAATTCAACCTATTAATGTGATAATCTAAGTTTTCAACTACATATTTTCTATATGCTTTATATCCACCTTCAATTAAGTATACGTCAATTCCCATTGTATTAAGTACGCTTGCAACTGAATTACTTCTCATTCCACCCCTATAACAGAATAATGCAATATCTTTATTTTTTTCTTTTATCTCTCTTACTTTTTTGTATATAACCGATAATTTACTTGATGCATATTCTATTCCTTTTTCTTTAGCTTTTTCCTTGTCAACTTGTTTATACAAATAACCAATCTTTTCTCTTTCCCTATCATTTAAAATAGGTAGGTTTATAGCCCCAGGAATTGTATCTGCACAAAATTCCTTTTCACTTCTTACATCTATAAACTCAACATTTCTTTTTTTTAATATTTCATCAATCCCCACTTTCTTTATCATCGGTTAGTCGCTCCTCTACTTAAATCTAATTTTCTTTTAAATTGTCTAAATCATCTTTAGAAATTAATACTTTTCTAGGTTTGCTACCTTCATGACCTCCTACAATTCCTCTTTCTTCCATATCATCAATTAATCTCGCTGCTCTAGCATAACCTATTCTTAATTTTCTTTGTAAATACGAAATTGATGCTTGTCCTTCTTCAACAACTAATTCAATAGCCTTAGGCAATAAGTCATCACTATTATCTGAGTCTATACTTACCTCTTTCTCTATATCATCAATTATTTCTTCTTGATAATTGCTACTAGATTGTTCTTTTAAATAGTTAACTATCTTTTCAACCTCTTTTTCATCAATATATGCTCCTTGAATCCTCTTAGGCTTTGAAGCCCCTACTGGATAAAAAAGCATATCCCCCTTACCTAAAAGTTTTTCAGCTCCGCCCATATCCAAAATTGTTCTTGAATCAGCTTGAGAAGATACTGAAAAAGCAATCCTAGAAGGTATATTAGCCTTAATTGTACCTGTTATAACATCTACAGACGGTCTTTGTGTAGCTATAATTAAGTGAATTCCAGCAGCTCTTGCCATCTGAGCTAATCTACAAATACTGTCCTCTACCTCTCCAGGTGAAACCATCATAAGATCAGCCAACTCATCTATAATTACAACTATTTGTGGCAATTTTTCTATTTCCTCATCAACGTTAGCTTTATTATTGTAACTAAAAATATCTCTAACTCCAAACTTGGCAAATAAATTATACCTTTTAGTCATTTCTTGCACAGCCCAATTCAAAGCTCCTGCAGCCTTTTTAGGGTCAGTAACAACTGGTATAAGTAGATGCGGTATTCCATTATAGACACTTAATTCAACAACCTTTGGGTCAATAAGTAAAAGTTTTACTTCATCAGGTTTTGCCTTAAATAGTATACTTGTTATTAAAGTATTAATGCAAACACTTTTACCGGAACCAGTAGCACCTGCTATTAATAAATGTGGCATTTTTTCAATATTCGTAACAATAGGTTTACCCGCAATATCTTTACCTAAGGCAAACGGAATTTTAGTATCAACTTTTTCAAATTCATCTGATTCGAAAATTTCTCTTAATGAAACTATTGCCTTATTTTGATTTGGCACCTCAATGCCAATTGCTGATTTACCTGGTATTGGAGCTTCTATTCTTATATCTGAAGAAGCTAAACTTAAAGCTATATCGTTAGTTAAATTTACTATTCTACTAACTTTAACACCTGGAGCCGGTTGCAACTCAAATCTTGTTATACTAGGTCCTTTACTAATTTGTATAACATTTGCTTTTATACCAAAATTACTTAAAGTTTCTTCTAATCTATTTGCTTTATTAAGGATTTCTTTCTTTTCACTGGGGTCTTTTTTATATTTACTTTGTCTTAATAATTTAGTTTCCGGTAACTTATATGACTCAATACTTTCGTACCCCTGTGTTTCCAGTACTTCAAATGAAATATTATCTTCTGAATTATTGCCATTTCTATCCTTGTCTATACTTATATCATTTTTTTCAAAATCAGTATTTCTTTCTTTTTTATCTTCCTTTTTTTTCAATTCATTAGTAAAATCTAAAATCTTTATTTTTTCTTCTATTCTATTTTTATCAACCTCTTGTATATTCTCAATATTATTTTTTACATTAACTTTAATTTTTTCTTCTTCATATATTTCTTCTTTTTTATCTTCCTTTTTATCGACATAAACAAAATCTTTAATTGATTTTAAAGAATTTCTAACTATTTTTTTCAATACTCCAAAAAACTTTCTCATAATTTCAACGATACTTATATTTGTTAAATTTAAAAAAGAAATTAATGTTAAACATACTATTAATATATATGTACCAACCACACCAAATAATTTTAAAGTTAAATAACTAAATAACGCTCCTATTATTCCTCCACCTTTTGCTAATTCACCAGCTTTTATAGAATCATTAAGAAGTTCTATAAAAGCTGTTTTTTCATCTATTTCTACTTTATTAAAATAATTAATATGCAAAAAAATTAGAAAACATAAAAATATAATAACTAACGATATGGAGCGCTTATTTTCCTTTAATTTAAGCTTATTTAAAGAAAATAATATTCCTATAAATAGAATAATATAAGGCAAAAGAAAACTACCGAAACCGGCAATAACCTTAAATTTGTTCTCAATAAAGTCTCCTACATAACCTGTAGATGCACTATGCATACTAAATAAGGCTAATATTCCTAATGATATAATTATTATTCCTATTATTTCCTTATTTAAATCTTTGTTTTTATTTTTTTTCTTTTTTCTTTTAGCTGATTTAGCTTTCATATCATCACCTCATTTGTTTATTTCTACACGTTATAAAAAATTCCTTTACTTTATTTTAATGAAACGATATTGCAAAAAGAAAAAGCTTTGTTATGGTTTACATAACCATATTTAACAAAGCTTAATCAAATAAATATCATATTGTCGTGCTTAATATTGTAATTATACCTAGTATCCATACATAATATGAAAAATAATGAAGTTTTCCTTTTTCAAGTAACTTAACTAAAACTTTAATTGCTACTATACCAGAAATACAGGATAATAAAACTCCTATAAGTAAAGGTAATGTTATAATGATTTGATTCCCTTCCGATATTACATCCATAAACTCTAACAAAGATGCACCTAAAATAGCTGGAATCGAAAGTAAAAATGAAAATCTTGTAGCTAACTTCTTATCAAATCCCCTAAACAATGCTCCTACTATAGTTGACCCTGAACGTGATATTCCTGGAGTTATGGCTAATCCTTGAAATGTTCCAACTATTATAGCATCAAAAATACTTATATCTTTAGTCCTTTTATGTCCTGATGCTTTTTTTTCAGCTGCCCATAATAATATACCTGTAATTAAAAGCGCAAAGCCTACTGTAACCACTGAATCAAATAGAACTTCAAAAAAATCTTTAAGTAGCATACCCATTAAAGCTGTAGGTATAGTACCTACAATTATCATTATAGCGAGTATTCTATATTCATTATTTAAGCTTAGCTTTCGATTTTTCAAAATTTCCAATAATAGACCAATAAATTCCTTAGCCATATTAGAAATATCTTTATAATACACAATAACTACAGATAGTAACGTTCCAAAATGAAGCATTATTGTAAAAAATAAATTCCCTTCATTTACATTTAACAGTTTTTGCAATAAAACTAAATGTCCAGAGCTGCTAATTGGAAGAAATTCAGCTATTCCTTGAAAAATACCTAGTATAATTGCTTCGATTACTGACAAATAGGTATCCCCCTTTCAAAAAAGTAAAGTGCTAATGGAATTCATTAACACTATTACAGACTAATTATAACATATTTTATTTTACTTTACTAAATATTTTTATATTCTTTATCACCAATTAATTCTTTTAACTTATTTATCGCTTTAGTTAATCCACCAACTTCATTTATCAATCCATATTTTACAGCTTCTTCACCAGTTAATATTGTTCCTACATCATTAGCTAATTCATCAGTGTCATACATTAAATCTAATAATGTATCTTTATCTATTGTCGATTTCCTTAAAATAAAATTGATAATCCTCTGTTGCATCTTCTGGAAATGTCTAAACGTCTGTGGTACTCCGATTACTAATCCTGTTGTTCTTATTGGATGAATAGTCATTGTTGCAGTTGGAACTATAAACGAATAGTCACTTGAAGTTGCAAGCGGTACTCCAATACTGTGTCCTCCTCCTAAAACTAGTGAAACCTTTGGTTTACTTAAGCTGCTAATAAGTTCAGAAATAGCTAATCCTGCTTCTACATCTCCACCGACAGTATTTAATATAGTAAGTACACCTTTTATTTGAGGGTTTACTTCTGCACTTAAAATTTGTGGAATTATATGTTCATACTTTGTGGCTTTCTTTTGAGGTGGTGATATTATATGACCTTCAATCTCCCCCACTATACTAAGAAAGTGTATATCCTTAGGCATATTAGGAATATTAATTGTACCTAAACTTTCAATATTTTCTAATTTTCTGTTCTTTACAGGAGGCTGCTTTTTACTTGGTTGTGTTGACATAATATTTTTATCGTTACTTTTATTGTTTATGCTATTAAAAAAATCTTTTTCTTTAATCATGTCTATCACTCCTAATGAATTTGTTTATAAGTTTTTCTTAAAAAACTTTATAATTTCTAAGTTTTCATATATATATTTTTTACTAATTGTATAATTATATGCTTTAGTTCAAAAAAAATAATAAGTAGACTTTAAAGCCTACTTATTCAGTCTCTAAATGGAATTCTTTATGTAGTGCATTTATTGCAGCATTTGTATCTTCCTCTTTTGTTAAACACCATATTGTAGTATATGAATCAGCTGTTTGTAAAATTTTTATTCCATTCTCTGCTAAAGTATTGTATATTTTTGCCATGATTCCAGGTATACCTCTAATCCTATGTCCTATTGCACTTATCTTGCAACACTTCTCGATTACTTTATAATTATATCCATTTTTATTTAGAATTTTCTTTAACACTTTTAAATCATTCTTGTCAATAGTAAAAACTTTTTTATCAGTGAAAAAGTTTATCAAGTCAATACTAATTTTATTCTTAGTTATTTCTTTCATTAATTGTCTAACATAGTCAGTCTTATCGTCTACTTCTATAATAACTTGTACTCTATTTTTTTTATATGTTATTGCTGTGATTAATTTATTTTTATCGAATTTTTTATTCTTTTTAGCATTTACAAAATCTTTATTACTTATTATTGTACCAGAGGAATCAGTTAATGTATTTTTAATTTTTACTTCTATATTACTTCTTTCAGCAATTTCAACAGCTCTTGGATGTATAACCTTAGCACCATCTTCTGCTAATTGATATACTTCTGAATAGTGCATTTTTTTTATAAGTCTAGCGTCAGGAACAATACGAGGGTCAGCTGTCATTATACCGTCTACATCTGTATATATTTCTACATATTCACAGTTTAATGCTTCACCTAATGCTACAGCAGTAGTGTCACTACCTCCTCTTCCTAATGTAGTTATTTCTCCATCTATAGTACCTCCCTGAAATCCAGCAACAATTACAATTTTATTTTCTTTCAACGCATTTAAAATTTTCTCTGGATTAATCTCTAATATTTCTGCACGTCCATACTCTTTATTTGTTAAAATCCCACCTTGAATGCCGGTTAATACTTTTGTTTCATATCCTAGCCTATTTATTACATTTGATAAAACTACTGCAGATATGATTTCTCCGCATGACATCAAAAGGTCTAATTCTCTTTTTTTTATCACTTCATTATCTACTAAATTTATAAGACTATCTGTTGCATAAGGATTTTCTTCTCTGCCAATAGCAGAAACAACTGCAACCATCTTATAGCCTTCTTCGTATTTGTTTATAATTTTTTCAGCAACCTTATTTCTGTTCTTTGAGTTTGCAACAGAAGTACCACCAAATTTTTGGACTAAGATTTTCATTTTTTCCACCTCAAAGTTATTAATAGATATATTTTATATTATGTTTTATTTTAAAAATCGTTCCATTATAAGGTATACTTACTGTTGCGCATTGTATATTCATCAACTTCGATTATTATCATATCATTTCCTATTTTTCTAACTGCTTCCCAAGGTATTTGCACATCATCTTTGTATGAAAAAAGTTTAAATTGACTTTTTCTGTCAGGAACTGAT
>NZ_ARZA01000066.1 GCF_000387765.1 Caldisalinibacter kiritimatiensis | reverse complement strand
CATTACAAATTAAGGGAAAGTAAAGTTTTTACTGGAAATTAGATGCGAAATCTCTGATAATTATATATTTTTATTGCAATAATATGCATAAATATGATAAAATAATGTTTGCTAATAGTGAAATCTATATGATAACATATAGAGTATAAATCGAGGAGGTGTTCAAAGTGGCAAAATACTGTGAAGTATGTGGTAAAGGTAAAGTATCAGGTCATAGAATTACACACTCTGACCGTAAAATAAAAAGAACTTGGAGTCCTAACGTACGAAGAGTTAGAGCTATCGTTAACGGTACTCCAAAAAGAATATATGCATGTACTAGTTGTTTAAAATCAGGAAAAGTTGAAAGAGCTTTATAATTTTACTGGCTTCCAATTTATATGGAAGCCTATTTAATTATTTAACTTAATTACACAATATATAAAAGATATATCTCCTTATATAAAAAGAAAAATAACAAAAAGTTATCCTCTTATTATTTTTCTTAATAATTTACCTATTATTTTAGGTACTTTTATATATATTACTCTCATAAATTTACCCTCCATCTAATAACTGTATAAAAACCATCCTAATTTTATTAATAATAATCCTACTAAAGCTAATATAATCCATTGAGGAAGTTTAGTTAAAGTCCATATAAAAGCAATAACAATTATTCCAATTATGACAAATTTAAGTATTTTACCAAACATCCTATCCCCCTTTACCACATTCTATATAAGGTCCAACCTAAAATTAAAAGTAATACTCCTAGTAAAAATATCCAAAATGTTAATGGAACAACTTGTATAATTATTACTACACCTATAACTGCCAATATTATTCCTAAAATCTGCTTATAGCTCTTTCTGAAAAAAAAGTTCTTTTTTTTAAAAGGAAATTTAAACAATCCTATCACTCCTCTAGCTGCTGCTATAATATATAATATTCAAAACTTAAATAAGCGTTAATTCAAGATTAAAAATAAAAAAAGGTAGCACTTAAAGCTACCTTTTCCTAGTTTATATTCATTTAATTTCTTAAAATTCTACATTTTTAGGTGTTCTTGGAAATGGTATAACATCTCTTATGTTGTCCATTCCAGTAAGATACATCACAGCTCTTTCAAAACCAAGTCCAAATCCTGCATGCTTAGTTCCACCATATTTTCTTAATTCTAAATACCACCATAAATCTTCATCATTCATCTCTAGTTCCTTCATTCTTCTTTCTAACACATCTAGTCTTTCTTCTCTTTGACTACCACCTATAATTTCACCTACACCTGGAGCAAGTAAATCCATAGCTGCTACTGTCTTATTATCATCATTTAATCTCATATAGAATGCTTTAATATCCTTTGGATAATCTGTTACAAAAACTGGTTTTTTGAATACTTTATCTGTTAAATATTTCTCATGTTCTGTCTGTAAATCTGCTCCCCATTCAACTGGGTACTCAAATTTATTTTTATTTTTCTCTAGTATTTTCATTGCTTCTGTATAAGTAATTCTTTCAAAATCTGAATTAACTATATTTTCTAGCCTTTCAATTAATCCTTTATCGATAAATTTGTTGAAAAATTCCATTTCCTCAGGAGCATTTTCCATAACATACTTTATTATATATTTCATCATATCTTCTGCTAATTCCATATCTTCTTTTAAGCCTGCAAATGCAATTTCTGGCTCTACCATCCAGAATTCTGACGCATGCCTTTTAGTATTAGAATTTTCAGCTCTAAAGGTAGGTCCAAATGTATATACTTTTCTAAATGCTAATGCATATGCCTCAGCTTCTAATTGTCCACTTACAGTCAAGTTCGCATCTTTTCCAAAGAAATCCTTTGAATAATCTACTTTTCCATCATCAGTTTTAGGCGTGTTTTCTAAGTCTAGAGTTGTTACTCTAAACATTTCTCCTGCTCCTTCTGCATCACTAGCAGTAATTATAGGTGTATGAACATAAACAAATCCTCTTTCTTGGAAAAATTTATGTATTGCATAAGCAGCTAAAGAACGTACTCTAAATACAGCAGAAAATGTATTACTACGAGGTCTTAAGTGCGCAATACTTCTTAAATATTCAAATGTATGTCTTTTCTTTTGTAGTGGATAATCTGAATTAGATTCTGCATCTAAAATTACTTCTTTTGCTTTTATTTCAAATGGTTGTTTTGTATTAGGTGTTTCAACTAAAATTCCTTTAACTATAATTGCACTACTTACTGGAAGTTTTGATATTTCTTTAAAGTTTTCTAGTGTTTCTTCAAAAACAATTTGAAGATTTTTAAAAAAAGTACCATCGTTCAATTCGATAAATCCAAATTTTTTAGAAGCTCTTACTGTTCTTACCCAACCTGAAACCTGAATTTCTGTATCGTAGTATTTGTCTGGATTTCTGTAAATATCTTTAATTAGCGTATTAGTCACCTTTACTACCTCCTTATATTATTCTTAAAAAATGTAAAATAAAAAAAGCTAATCATCCACATGTAGGGACGAAAAGCTTTTTCGCGGTACCACCCTAATTGTCATTATTCAATGACCACCTCAACCAATACTGAAATAAAATTCAATATTGCCCACATGTAACGGTGTGGCTCCGTCTAAATCTACTCTTCTAAATAAGAATTTCGGTTAGAGACTCCGAGATGTTCTTCAATACAGTATCAGTATCGGCCTTCCACCATCACCGACTCGCTTTGACTGATTAACTGTATCTACTCTTCTCTTCATAGTCTTTATTCATATCAACTTATTTTAGTTAATGATTATTATAATATTGTTTTATTGATTAGTCAATCATTTATTAATTGCTTATTTTATATTTTTATAATTAGTTTAACTTAATCTCTGGATTTTATTACTAAAGCAACTCCATTTTTTATATTTATGCTCCCTTTTTTGTCTTTAATTTCATTACTAATCCCTAGAGTTGAACCTATTTTAATATCAATATTTTCAGTTTCATATTCAAAACCTTTAAGTGTAACTCCTTGTAAATCATTTACCAATGGAATAATTGAAACATAAGTTCCATTTTGCCTTTGCAAATTCAAGCTATTATCCGTAATATAAATTTCATTGTTTGAATCAATTATTTTTCCCTTTACACCTATTTTTAATAGCTTATAAAGTAACATTATATTTGAAAGTGTATGGTCTAATCTATTGCCAGTTACTCCAGTAAAAATAATTTCATTTACCCCTTTTTCAATTGCATATTCAATAGCTAATTCAGTATCAGTCATATCTTTTTTAGTAGGATATTTAAATATTTTTATATTATTATTCTCAATAACTTTTAAGGTGCCTTTGTCAATTGAATCTAAATCTCCTATTACAATATCAGGCTCTATATTTGCTTTAATTGCGTAAGCTGAACCTCCATCTGCACAAATTGTTAAATCTACTTGCTTGTGTAACTCTACTAATATTTTAGTATCTTTAATATTTCCACTAGATATAATAAGAGCTTTCATTCTATCACCTTGCAATTTTATTTTGTCTTCCTTTATCGATTTATTAAATCCTTAAACTTCTTAGTCTGTTTAATTACATCTTCAGCTTTAAATATAGCAGAACCTGCAACTATAACATCTGCTCCCCAATCAATAACTTCTCGTACATTTTCTAACTTTACACCACCATCAACTTCAATTTCTACATTTAAACCTTTATCTTTAATCATTCTTTTTAATTCTATTATTTTATGCTTCATTTCTTTTATCAAACTTTGACCTCCAAAACCCGGATTTACTGTCATAACTAATACCATATCTATATCATTTAAAACATACTTAATGTTTTCTAATGGAGTGGATGGGTTTATAGCTATTCCCGCTTTTACGTCATAACTCTTTATATTTTGTATAGTTCTATGAAGATGTGGTGAAACTTCTTGGTGAACTGTAATAATATCAGCTCCTGCATTAACGAAATCTTCTATGTACCTTTCTGGTTTTTCAATCATTAAATGTACATCAAAAGGTAATTTAGTTACTTTACGTAAGCTTTTTATTACAGGTATTCCAAGACTTATATTAGGTACAAAATGACCATCCATTACATCTAAATGTATTAAATCTGCTCCACCTGTTTCAACTTCCTTAATCTGCTCTGCTAATCTTCCAAAATCCGCCGACAATAAAGATGGTGATAATTTTGCCATTTTAATACCTCCTAATTTTCTCTAGTTCTTCCAAAAACATCAGATAGTTTTCATATCTAGACCTACTTATTTCTCCTTTTTCTACAGCTTCTTTAACTCCACAATTAGGCTCTTTATTATGTCTGCAACTATTAAATTTACAATTAACACTATGTCTACATATATCTTTAAAATAGCTATCTAAATCTTCAATTTCAACAAAATCAATATCTAGTGAACTAAATCCAGGGGTATCTACTACCCATCCTCCAAAATCCAGTTCAAGTAACTCAGCATATCTTGTAGTATGTTTTCCTCTTTTTGTCTTTTTGCTTATTTCTCCTGTCTTGAGCTGTAGGTTAGGTTGTATGTTATTAAGTAAAGTTGACTTTCCAACGCCTGAAGGCCCAGCCAAAACTGTGATTTTGTCCTTGAGTGTTTCTTTTAACTTGTTTATACCTTGTCTAGTAATCTTACTAGATGTTATGACTTTGTAACCTGCTTTTATATATATGTTGCTAAGCTCTCGTACTTCGTCCTCAGTTGCTAAATCTATTTTATTAAAGCATATAGTCACATCTAAATTTTGCTTCATAGCAAGAAGTAAAAATCTATCTAATAACCAAAGATTTGGGTTTGGATGTTTAACTGCAAAGACAAAAAGAGCATGATTGACATTTGCTACTGGGGGTCTAATAAGTTCACTCTTTCTTTCAAAAATTTTTTCAATATATCCTGTATTATCTTCATCTGATATTCTAATCTGTACTCTATCTCCTACCAATGGAGTAATTTTATTCTTACGGAAAACTCCTCTAGCTCTACATTCAATAACTTTATCTTCCGCTTTTACGTAATAAAAACCACCAACTCCTTTTATAATTATTCCTTCGTTCATTTACTGACCTCCTTAAATTTTATATCTCTTTTTGTCCTTTAAATTCTCCATCTATATACACTTCAAATTTTGTTCCCTTTGTACCCTTAAGGTTAACTATTATCTCTTCCTCACTTGCTTTATGTTTCTTATTGTAAACTAATTCTTTAGTATTATCTGTTATTTTTATTATTCTTACTTCTACTTCATCTTTTTCCTTCGGTAATTTTATTAAAAATTGTACTGATTTTTGTTCTTCAATCGAATTTTGATTTTCATTTTGTTCTTCAGATTGATTCATTTCTTCATTTCCATTATTTTGCTCAGTTGTAGTTTCATTCTCTTTCGGTCCACTACTTACAACTAGATTTATTGGTGTATTTTCTTCTACTTCACTTCCTGCTGGATAACCTTGTTCTATAACTATATTTTTTTGATATTCTTCACTAGGTTTATATATAATATCACCAACAGAAAACCCTCTAACTATAATGTCTTTTTTAGCTTCTTCAATATCTTTACCAATAAGACTTGGCATTAAAATGTAGTTAATTTCAGGGCCTTTACTGATTACTATATCTACTTTACTGCCTTCTGGTACCATTGAATCTGGTTTAGGATTTTGACTAATTACAATGTTTCTAGGAATAGTTTCACTGTGTTTATAAGTTGTATTGCCTTCAATTAAATCAGCATCACTTAATAATATATCTAATTCATATGAATACTTATTTATTAAATCTGGTACCTTTACCATCCTCTGACCTTTGCTTACTACTACTTCAATTGGCGAACCTTCTTTTCTTGTAACACCTGGTTTAGGGGTTTGTTTTATTATGTGCCCTTCTGTATAATCACTATTAAACTCTCTATATTTAACTACAAACTCTAAGCCTAAATCTTCAGCTTTTTTTCTGGCTATATCTTCTTGTAATCTAATTAAGTTTGGTACTTCAATTTCTTGACCTATTATATAAGATTTTAAATAATTATATCCTATCATCCCTATGCCTGTCGCTAATGCTAAAGCTAGCAATACAGCAGCTACTGTAACAATTGTTCGTGTATTTTTACTTTGTTTTTTTTCTTTTTTCTTCTTTTTATTTTTTTCCTTTTCCATTATCATATCATCCTTTACTGCTGGAATTACTCTTGTTGGTGAATCAGTATAATCTTTAAATTCTATACTTTCATTGTCTGAACCCAACTCAACCTTTTTCAAGTCCTTTAATAATTCTACAGCATTATTATATCTAAGGGTCTGGTCCTTTTCTACAGCCTTCATAATAATTTTTTCTATATTCTTAGGTATGGTATTATTAATTACACTTGGAGGAACCATATCCTCTTGAACATGTTTTAAAGCTACTGATATTGGACTATCTCCTTCAAAAGGCACTCTTCCTGTTATCATCTCATACATTACAATACCTAATGAATAAATATCTGACTTTTCATCAGTGTAGCCACCTCTTGCCTGTTCTGGTGAAAAATAATGTACTGAACCTATTACATTACCGGTGTTAGTTACTGTTGATGATGTAGCCGCTCTAGCTATACCAAAATCTGTTACTTTTATTCTACCATCATCAGTTACTAATATATTATGCGGTTTAATATCCCTATGAACTATATGATTTCTATGGGCATGATTTAATGCTTCAGCTATCTGTGTAGCTATGTTTATAGTGTCTTCAGGATTAAGTTTTCCTTTTTCTCTAATTAATTCTTTTAAAGTCTTCCCAGCTATATATTCCATTACAATATAATAAATATTATCTTCCACTCCAGTATCATATATATTGACAATATTAGGATGTGATAAGCTAGCTGCTGCTTGTGATTCTCTTCTAAACTTCTTTATAAAATCTTCATCATTAGTAAACTCTGGCCTTAAAATTTTAATAGCTACATATCTATTTAATAAGCGACATTTAGCTTTATAAACTAAAGCCATTCCACCTCCGCCTACTTTTTCAACTATTTCATATCTATTCCCCAATACTTTTCCTATCATGGTATCACCTCTTTTCTAATCAATTCCTATAAGTATTACTGTTGTATTATCATATCCGCCAGACTCATTTGCAATATTAACTAAAGTATCACTTGCGTTTTGTAAATCATCTGTATTAACTAAGACCTCTTTTATCTTTTCATCACATACCATATTAGTTAATCCATCGGTACACAATAAAATTTTATCATTTTCTTTTACTTCTCTAGTTATAATATCTACTTCAATATTTTCATCTGTTCCTAATGCTCTTGTAATAATATTCTTTTGCGGATGATTTTCTGCTTCTTCTTCGCTTATACTACCATTCCTAACTAGCTCGGCTACTAAAGAATGGTCCTGCGTCAATTGTATTAACTCTCCATCTGTCAATAAATATGCTCTACTATCACCTATGTGGCCAATGTGTATGTGATTATCTAATATATACGCTAGAGTAATTGTAGTACCCATACCTTTGCAATCTTCTATTTCTTTTGCTTTGTTATAGATTTTAGTATTCGCTTCAATCAAAGCTAATTTAATAAACTTAGATACTTCAGTTTCCCCATTTTTAAATATATTTTTTTTACTATTAAATATTTGTTTTACACTATCAACAGCTATAGCACTTGCTACTTCTCCTGCATTATGTCCGCCCATACCGTCAGCTATTATAAATAAAGGAAATTCTTCTACATCTGAACAATAATATGCATCCTGATTAATTTCTCTTATTTTACCTACATCGGTACTAGCTCCAACTAACATAATAACACCTCACTTTTAAAAAAGAAATTCATAGTGCCTTTACAATCTATTGCATCTACTCATTTTTTAAATAATCTCTTCTTAACTGTCCACATGCTGCGTTTATATCTCCACCCATTTTTCGTCTAACTGTTACGCTAATCTTATTCTTTTCTAAAATTCTTTTAAATTCCTCCACATAAGAAATTTTTGTACTAGATAACTGAGTTTCCTTTATTGGATTTAATGGAATTAAGTTTACATGACATAATAATCCTTCTAAAATATGACTAAGCTCTAGTGCTTCTTTTTTACTGTCATTTACACCTTCTATAAGAGTATATTCAAAAGTTATTCTTCTATTAGTTTTTTCGATATAATATTTACATGCATCTACTATCTCTTTAATTGAATACTTTCTAGCTATAGGCATTATTTCCTCTCTACTATGTTGAAAAGGTGAATGTAATGATATTGATAAAGTAATAGGTAGATTTTCTTCTGCTAATTCATATATTTTGGGCACAATACCACAGGTAGAAAGAGTTATATGTCTATAGCCTACATTTTGTCCATGTTTGTGATGTATAATTTCTAAAAATTTTAATACATTATCGTAATTATCTAGAGGTTCACCACTACCCATTAAAACTATATTACTAACTTTTATATCCATATCTTTTTGTATTTGATATATTTGATCTAATATTTCTCCCGCTGTAAGATTTCTAACTAACCCATCCTTAGTAGACGCGCAAAATGTACATCCCATTTTACAACCAACTTGAGTAGATACACATACAGATATTCCATGTTGATACTCCATCATAACACTTTCAATAATATTACCATCTTCTAATGCAAATAAATATTTTTTAGTACCATCTAATTTCGAATCCAACCTTTTAACAATCTTTAAATTTGTTATCTTACCTTTTTCATTCAGCTTGTCCCTTAATTTCTTGGACAATACAGTTATATCATCTATTGATTCAATCATTTTTCCATGTATCCATTTAAAAGTTTGTTCAGCTCTAAAAGTTTTCTCGCCTAATTCTATATATAAAGACTTTAATTGGTTTATAGACATTGATTTCAAATCTATCTTACTCAAACAACCCCTCCTAGCCTACAAATTAATAAACTTCAATATTATATTATACCATATAAAGAACAAAAGTTGACATTTTAGTTACATTTTCACCATTTTACATATAAAGAATCCATCCATCGAATTAATATTTGGATATATCTCGATATAACCTTTATCTGATGTTTTAAAATTTTCACAGTTCTCTATCATATTATCAAATCCTATTAATTTAAATTGACTATTATTTTTTAAGAATCTATTTATTAATTTAATATTTTCTTCTTTTTCAATGGTACATGTGCTATAAACTAAAATACCTCCTTGCTTTAGATATTTACTGCTATTAACCAATATGTCATATTGAAGCTTTATAATACTATGTATGTCATCTTCTTTTTTGTTCCACTTTATTTCAGGTTTTCTCCTGATTAATCCCAGCCCAGAACAAGGGGCATCAACTAAACAATAATCAGCTTTACCTAATAGTTCGTCATCTAGTTTTAATGCATCGTGCTGCTGAGTTTCGATTATTTTAATCCCTAATCTTTTGGCATTATCATTAACTAAGTTCAGTTTATGTCTATAAATATCCCTTGCAATAATTTTGCCCTTATTATTCATTTTTTGAGCTATATGAGTAGTTTTCCCTCCCGGTGCACTACAAACATCTATAACTAAGCTATTTTCTTCTGGCTTTAAAATTTGAGCTACTAACATCGAACTTTCATCTTGTATTTGAAACAAACCATTTCTAAACTCATTTAAGCCGGTTATCTTTGTTGGATTATGCACTATCAATCCATCAGTAGCATATTTTGTTCTTTCAACATCAAAACCTTTTTCTATTAATATTTTTGCTAATTCATTACGACTGATTTTTAAAGTATTAACTCTAATATTCAATTTAGGAGTTTCATTATTAGCTTTACAGAGGTCTTTTGTAAATTTAAAACCATAAACTTTTATCCATCGTTTAATTAGCCATTCAGGATGGGAGTATTTAATAGATAAATATTTTATTGGTTCTTCTTTTTTATCAGGGAGCTCAATATTGTTCTTGTTTCTAGCTATATTTCTCAATACTCCATTTACAAATCCATATACTTTTCTATGTCCGTATTTTTTAGCAAGATTTACGCTTTCATTTACAGCTGCACTATCAGGAATTTTATCCATAAATAACAACTGATAAACCCCTATTCTTAAAATTTGTTTTATCATTGGAGCTATCTTTTTGAATTTAACTTTAGAGAAGCTCTTAATCACCCAATCTATGTATAGTTTGTTCTCTAGTACACCATAGACAAGCTCTCTTATAAAATCTTCATCGTTCTTTTCAATTTCAATAGAAACATTTCGATTAATTGATATGTTTGAATATGCACCCTTTTCATTAACTTCGTATAGCACTTTAATTGCTATTTCTCTAGCATTTATTTTCATAGTTTTACCTCCTAGCAAAACCTTTATCTGATTGATTTAAAGTGAATATATAAACAAAAAAACCGAAGGGGCTGTTCACCCCTTCTTAATCTCTTCTACCACTTATCACTAATAGTCTCATTAACTGTGCAACTGCTACTAATGTAGCTGCTACATAGGTTAATGCAGCAGCATCCAATACTTTTTTTACTGCTGGTATTTCATCTCTTGATACTACATAGCCTTCAAGTTGTGCTAGTGCTCTACTACTAGCATTGAATTCTACTGGTAGTGTTATTACTTGAAAAAGAACCACAGCTAAATATAAAACTATACCTAATTCTAATAATCCAAAGCCAAATATACGAATATATGGCATAAAAAGACCTGCTATTATTAAAATCCAAACAAATCTAGCACTAAAACTAGCTACTGGCGCTATACTATTTCTTACTACTAAAGGGAAATAACCGTTAGCATGTTGTATAGCATGCCCTACTTCATGAGCTGCAACTCCTTGAGAAGCTAATGAAGTTCCATTATAAACTGGACTTGATAAACGTAATACTTTAGTTCTTGGGTCATAATGGTCTGTTAATTTTCCTGATATGTGTTCTATTCTTACATCATGTAAGTCGTTTCTATCTAATATCATTCTGGCAACTTGAGCACCAGTATATCCCGTTCTACTACCTACTCTTAAATATTTATTAAACGTAGTTTTAACCTTAGTTTGAGCATAAGTAGCAAAAAGTATTGCTGGTATTAATAGAATAATAGTTGGATCAAAATAAAATCCAAAAGGATAATACATAATTATTTATCCTCCTTTATAAAAAATTTTATAGCTTCCTCTAACTTAGTCACGTCTACCTTTGTGTCAAAACAAGGCCCATTAGGTCTTTTATTAATTACTCCTAATACAGGCAAGACTCTTACGTCGTTTATACCACTACACAAATCCCTTTCACATGCTACAGCTATAATAGCTTTGGGCCTCATTTTTTTTATCCACTGTCTAGCCAATGTGCCTCCTGTCGCAACAACTGCTGTAACATTATACCTGTTACATAAATTAATAATGTCTTTAATATCACATTTTCCACACATTCTACAATTATTTATATCTGTTGTTATTTTATATGGACATTCTGAACTTTGTAAACAATGAGGTAATAAAATCAAAATTTCATTATTATCTACCTTTATATTTTTTGTCATTACTAAAAAATTATTTACATTAGCAAAAACTCTTCGAATACTATCTATATCTATTTTAAATATATCAGATATGTATACTAATAAAGGATAAATTATTGTTAGAACTTTTTTAATTAACCAACTACTTAATCTAGATATTTTCTTACCTTTGACTATATTATGTATTATAAAAATACTTAAAGCTGTAATTATCGAAATGAATATAAACACAAATGTTAAAATCAGTAAAGTTATCCTTAGTATATTAACTTTTTCAGTGGTAGCAAAGTAAAAAACTGCTAAACTTAATAGTAAAAACAAAGCTGTTATTAATCTAAAAACATTAAAAAATAATCTTTCATCCCTTTTCACTTGTTTCACATCCAAAACTATTTAAGTATTATCCCTTGTGGAAATTCATTTCCTTTTAAATAGTCAGATACTTTCATTCTTCTTTTTCCTGGAAACTGAAGTTCCTTTATTATAATATGTCCATCTTTAACTTTAACAAATATTCCATTGTCATTTACTTTAATAACCTCTCCAATTTTACCTTTTTCAGCAGTTATGTCCTTTTCAACTCTGAATACTTTAATTTTCTTTCCTTCATGTTCAAAATAAGCTCCTGGCCACGGATTAGTTCCTCTAACTAAATTATCTATTACTTCAGCATTTTTACTCCAATCAATCTTTCCTGTGCTTTTTTTTAGCATCGGTGCATATGTGGCTTCTTCATGCTCTTGTGGTATCTTTAGTGCTGTTCCTTTTTCTACTTCCTTCAATGTTTTGATTAATACAAAAGCACCTAAGTCCTTTAACTTGTCATGTAATTCTTCTGCTGTCATATTTTCATCTATTTCTATTGTTTCTTTTAATATCATATCACCTGTATCCAAGCCTTTATCCATATACATTGTAGTTATTCCTGTACATTTTTCTCCATTTATTATTACCCAATTTATAGGCGCTGCTCCTCTGTATTTAGGTAACAATGAAGCATGTACATTTATACAACCAAATCTCGGGATATTTAATACTTCTTCTTTAAGGATTTGTCCATATGCTACAACTACTATAACATCAGGTGATATTTCTTTAATTTTTTGTATAGAATCTGAAGTATTAACGTTTTTAGGTTGATACACTTCTATACCATATTCTAATGCCTTTTCCTTTACAGGTGGTGGACTTAGCTTTTTTCCACGTCCTTTTGGTCTATCTGGTTGAGTAACTACCAAAGAAACATCATATCCTTCTTGATATAAATGTTCTAAAGTAGGTACAGCAAACTCTGGAGTACCCATAAATACTACTTTCATTAATATCACCTCTATTCCTCATTGATTACTTTATCTATGAACAATATTCCATTCAAATGGTCTATTTCATGACATAGAGCCCTAGCTAATAATCCTTCACCTTCAATATATTTTTCATTTCCTTCTAAATCAATATACTTAACTTTCACTTTTTTAGGTCTTTTAACTTTACCATTCTTTCCAGGTATACTTAAACAGCCTTCAACATCTATTTCTTCGCCTTCTCCTGACACTATTTCTGGATTTATTAGTCTAATAGGACCTTTCCCTATATCTATAACAGCTATCCTCTTTAATATCCCAACTTGTGGAGCTGCTAATCCTACCCCTTCTTCTTTATACATAGTATCAATCATATCTTCTATTAAAGTTTTAATCCTATCGTTTATTTCTTTTACTTCACGACTTTTCTTTCTTAATATCGGATCACCTTCATATCTTAGTTGTCTTAATGCCATATTATTACCTCCTACATAATAGAATTTGGATTTATATCAATACTTATTTTAAACAAATTAAAGTATTCATTAAACTTATTACTTGTTATAGTTTCCTCTAATATCTGTTTTACACTTTCAATTTTACTATTTTTACATTTAATTAAAATTTGCCATCTATAGCTACCTTTAATTCTAGATAAAGGCGCTGGGTTGGGACCTATCAACTCAATATCCTCTACTTTTTTTATATTATTATTAATTGTTTTGTCTAAATGTTGAAATAACCTCTTGGTAAAAGTGTATAGTTTTTTCTCATCTTTACTAGTAACTACTATGTTAATTATATTTGTAAATGGTGGATACTCAAATTCTTCTCGTATTTTTATTTCCTTTTCATAAAATTCTACATAATTATGGGCTTGAGATGTAGTTATACTATAGTGTTCTGGCTCGTATGTTTGTAAAATTACTCTTCCTTGAGCTTCACCTCTACCTGCTCTTCCACTTACTTGAGTTGTAAGCTGAAATGTTCTCTCTGCAGCTCTAAAATCTGGTAAGTTCAATGTCATATCAGCTGCTATTATCCCAACTAAAGTAACATTATGAAAGTCTAATCCTTTAGTTATCATTTGAGTCCCAATCAAAATATCTATATTCCCATTCTTTACTTTATTTAAAATTTTTTCATGGCTGCCCTTACGAGAGGTTGTGTCTACATCCATCCTTTCTACTCTTGCAGTTGGAAACAGATGCTTAACTACTTCTTCAATTTTTTCTGTACCTACACCAAAATACTTTATATATTCACTTCCACATTCAGGACATATTCTAGGTGTTCTCATGGTAAAACCACAATAATGACATTTAAGTAAGTCTTTATTCATATGATATGTAAGTGATATATCGCATTGTTTACACTTAGCGACATACCCACATTTTCTACAGGAAACAAATGTAGAAAATCCTCTTCTATTTAAGAAAAGTATTGTTTGTTTATTATTTTCTAGATTTTCTTTTATAGCATTAAGTAATTTTTCACTAAAAATTGACTTATTACCTTTATCCAATTCTTTTCTCATATCTACCACTTCTATTGGTGGTAAAGACTTCTTATTTGCTCTTTCAGTTAACTTTAATAGCTTAAGCTCATTTTTCAATGACCTATAATAAGATTCTATCGAAGGTGTAGCTGAGCCTAAAATTAAAGTCGCACCTTCCAATTTGCATCTTTTTTCTGCTACTTCTAAAGTATTATATTTGGGGCTCATTGAGGATTTATAACTATTTTCATGTTCTTCATCAATTACTATTAGCCCTAAATTATCAAATGGAGCAAAAACAGCTGATCTAGCTCCCACTGCTATCTGTACCTTACCCTCTTTAATCTTTCTCCACTCATCATATCTTTCACCAAGGGATAACCTACTATGTAAAACTGCAACCTTATCTCCAAACCTACCAACAAACCTCTCAACTGTTTGTGGTGTCAATGAAATCTCAGGGACTAAAACTATTGCCTGCTTATTCCATTTTAGCATTCTTTCTATCAAACGTAAATAGACTTCTGTCTTACCACTCCCTGTAACACCATGAATTAAAAATTTATTACATTTATTTTTTTCTATATTTTTTAATATAGTATTTATACATTCTTTTTGCTGATTAGTTAACTGTAATTTTTTATTTTCAACTATAGCTTTATTGTTAATAGGATTTCTTTTTACCTCTTCATCTTTTATAGATAAGTACCCTTTATCTCTTAGAGCCTTTATCGTCGATAAAGAACTATTTGTTTTTATCATAAGCTCTTTTAAACCAATGTATTTAATATCTGTAATAAATTCGACAACAGCTTTTTGCTTATATGCTCTACTATTCAGTTTTTTTAATATCTCATTTTTATTGTCAGCATCAAATTTTCTATATACAACTTTTTGATATTTTTTATTTACTTCAGTTTCAATTTCTTCATACATTTCTATGATTTCTTTTTCACATAACGAATTAATACTACTTATTATGTTCTTAATATTAAGGTTTCTTTTTATAGTATTGACATCAGCTTTATTTGTATGTTTTAAATATTCAATAATTTTTCTTTGATTAATTGACTTTATTTTTTGTATTTTACATTCATCTATATTCTCATTTAGTTTTAAATACTTAACTACTTTATTAGTAATCCCTGTAGGCATTAAAGTTTTAAAAACATCTATATATTGGGCTAGATATTTTTTCTTCATCCATAACCCTAACTTAATCATTTCTTGCGATAAGATAGGTTTATTATCTACCAAACTATCGATGTATTTAAGCCTACTTACTTTTATGTTAATATCATTCTTTATATTTACAACTAATCCCTCTATTTTCTTATTACCACGTCCAAATGGGACTAAAACTCTCATTCCTACTTTTAAGTCATTTTCAAATCTATCAGGAACAATATATGTATACAATCTATCGGTTTTTGTACTTTTGTTATCTACAATAACTTCCGCAAACACTTTTTTCTCCATTAATTTCAACCTCTCAATAAAGCTATATGTTTATTATAGCAAATTTAACTCTGAATTAAAAAATTAAAATTTAAAAGCTAGATATAAATGAAATAAAGATAATCCTTTACTTCATTTAATATCTAGCTAATAGCTACTCATAATACTTATTTTGTTATTAAAATCTTATTAACTAAAATTATCTAAAATCTTATCTAATATAATTTTTGCTAGTTCCCTTTTTGACATCTTAGGATAACTTTTTTCAGTACCTTCTTTATCTATTATTGTAGCCACATTAGTTTCTTTTTTAAATCCTGCATCTTTATTAGAAACATCATTCACTACAATAAAGTCTAAATTCTTATTTTTCATTTTTTTTCTTCCATTTTCTAATACATTATCAGTTTCGGCAGCAAAACCTACAACAATTTGGTCCTTTTTATTATTACCAAAGTATTTTAAGATATCTGGATTTCTTGTAAAACTTAGCTCTAATTTCCCATTGCCTTTTTTTATCTTGTTATTATATACTTCTTCTGGTTTGTAATCTAATGGAGCTGCCGCTTTTATTAGTACATCACAACCATTAAATCTTTTTTCTATTTCATTGAACATTTGTTGAGTTGTATTTATTCTAACAACTTCAACACCGTCAGGAGCTTTTAAATGTGTTGGTCCACTTATTAGAATAACTTCAGCTCCCATTTTTTCTGCTTCCTCTGCTATAGCATAACCCATTTTACCACTAGAATGGTTAGTTAAATACCTAACAGGATCTATCGGTTCAATTGTAGGCCCCGCAGTAACTATTACTTTTTTGCCTTTTAACTCTTTATTAGTTAACATATCAGTTACATATGATACTATATCAACTGTATCTGCCATTTTTCCTTCTCCATAGTCACCACAAGCGAGTCTTCCCTTTGCTGGTCTAATAAATTCGTATCCAAGTTCTTTTAATTTATTCATGTTCTGTTGAAATATGGGGTTTGTATACATATTGGTGTTCATCGCCGGTGCAAAAACTACTTTTGATTTAGTTGCCATTATAGTAGTACTTAACATATCATCTGCAATACCATTTGCTACTTTTCCAATTACATTGGCTGTAGCTGGAGCTATTAAAAATACATCTGCCTTCTGAGCTAGAGATATATGCTCTATTTCCCACTTTTTAGGTTCTTTAAACATATCAACGGTCACAAAGTTTTGCGATAAAGACTGAAAAGTCAATGGCGATATAAATTTAGTAGCTGACTCAGTCATTATCACGTCCACATTAGCTTGTAATTTTTTTAGTTTGCTAACAATATCGGCAGCTTTATATGCTGCTATACCACCAGTTACACCTACTACAATATTCTTTCCTTTTAACAACTCATCCACCCCATTATTTTAAACCTTTGACTTCCGGCTTTATGTATTCAATCTTATCTTCTGCAACTTCATTGATAGCTGTAGTAACAGTTTTATTAAACTCTTCATCTACTAATGGCTTATCTCCATCCACTAGTTGTCTAGCTCTTTTAGAAACCATCATAACTAAAGTATATCTACTGTCCACTTTCTTTAATAACTCATTGATTGAAGGATATAACATACTATACCTCCTTTACTTTATTTAAAACTTCTTTCTGTCTTTCAATCTTACATTTTTCTGCCATTACTATTGCTTCTATTCTTTTTACTGCTTTATTTACTTCATCATTTACTACTACATAATCATATTTTGATGCAAAATTCAATTCATTAAAAGCACTACTAAACCTTTCATTTATTGCTTCTTCAGTTTCTGTTCCCCTTTTTTCGATTCTATTTCTTAATTCTTTCATAGATGGCGGTACTATAAATATAAAAACACCTTCTGGATAACGCTCCTTGATTTGCAAAGCTCCTTGTATATCTATTTCAAGAATTACATCTTTGCCTTTGTTAAGATTTTCTATAACAAAGCTTTTTGGTGTACCATAGTAGCTCCCGTAAACTGAAGCATATTCTAAGAATTCATCATTCTGTATTTTCTTTTCAAAATCTTCTTTGGTAATAAAAAAATAATTTACACCATCAATTTCTCCTTCTCTCGGCTTTCTAGTTGTAGCAGAAACAGACAAAATGAAATCTTTATTTTCCTTTAAAAACGCCTTACATATAGTACCTTTTCCTGCTCCTGAAGGTCCAGATAATACAATAAGTAATCCTTTGTTCATGTACTTCTCCTTCCTTTATTCTTTATTTATTTCTACATCGTGTATCTCTTTATTATCTAGTCTATGTGCTACAGTTTCTGGTTGTACAGCCGAAAGAATTATATGGTCACTATCTGTTATTATAACTGCTCTTGTTCTTCTACCATATGTAGCATCAATCAACATACCCCTTTCACGGGCTTCTTGAATTATCCTTTTTATTGGTGCTGATTCTGGACTTACTATAGCAACAATTCTATTTGCTGAAACTATATTACCAAATCCTATATTAATTAACTTAATATCCATACTTATATACCTCCTATTCAATGTTTTGAACTTGTTCTCTTATCTTCTCTAATTCACTTTTAATCTCAATAACTTTCTTTTTAATATCAACGTCTCCTACCTTTGAACCAATCGTATTTACTTCTCTGTTTGCTTCCTGTAATAAAAAGTCTAATTTCCTACCTACAGGACCATTTAATTTCAAGGTGTCTATTAACTGTTTCATATGACTATAAAGCCTTACTACTTCTTCGTTAATGTCACTTTTATCTGCAAAAATAGCTACTTCATTTGCCAATCTATTTTCATCTATTTCATATTTATCTTCTAACAATTCGTCTATTCTATTCCATAACTTTTCCTTATATTCATTCACTACCTGTGGTGACCTTTGTTCAATAAAACTAACCATATCTTCAATATCTACAACTTTCTCGCTTATATCTTTTGCTAATTCTTCTCCTTCTTTTATCCTCATTGCTATCATTTTGTCTAATGCTTCTTCTAAAGCCATCTTAAGACAATTCCAAACCTCATCAGCGTCTTCTTCCTTTTTTTCAGTGTTAATAATATCAGGGAACTTTGTTAAAACAGATAAAGTCACGTTATCCTTAATTCCAGTATGATTACATAACTCCTTCAAAGCTTTATTATACGATTCTGCAAGATTTAAATCAACCTTTACTGTTACATCACTATCACCAATATACTCTAAATTGATATAAACTTCAACTCTTCCTCTAGAAACTTTAGTTTTTATCAACTTTTTTATTCTGTCTTCAATATATTTCAAATGTTTAGGCATTCTAATTATAATATCATTATATCTATTATTAACAGACCTTACTTCTACAGTAAAATGCCTTACACTATCTTTACTTTCACCCTTTCCAAAACCTGTCATACTGCGTATCATAATACACATCCTTCCTAATTATTATAATCAATTTTACCATAAATTACACTTATGTCAATTCGCCTTAATTTTATCCCTGAAAATTATATTTACCCGAGCATATAAACTCAGCAGGTCCAGTCATATAAACTAAGCCATCTTTCAATTGTATTTTAACTTCTCCTCCATCTAAATGTACATTTACTGTTTTATTAGTATTATGTTCTTGGTGACATACAACTGCAGCACTAGCTGCTCCTGTACCACAGGCTAAAGTTTGCCCTACACCTATTTCCCATGTTTTTACCCGTATATTATTATGGTCTATTATCTTACAAAAATCAACATTTGTCTTCGCTGGAAAAATATAATGATTTTCTATAGCCGGTCCAAGTAAATCTATATCAATGTGATTAAAATCTTCAACAAATACTATTGTATGTACACATCCTACAAATAAAGTATACACAAGATACGTTTTTCCTTCTATTTCTATTTCACTTTTAAAAATTCTTTCATTATCTAGCTGTGGTAACAATCCATTTCCATATATAGGTTTTCCGATGTTTGCTCGTACTTCTTTTACTTTGTTGTTATCACTTTTACTAACTTCTACTTCAATAATTCCTGCCAATGTCTCTACATTAAATGACTCAGAACTAACTAATTTTTTTTCATATACATGCTTTGAAAAACATCTTATTCCATTGCCACACATCTTTGCTTCAGAACCATCAGCATTAATAATTCTCATTTTTATAGCTGCTTTTTGAGAGTTTTCAATTACTAATATTCCATCAGCTCCTATGCCAAAATTTCTATTACATACTTTTTTTGCAAGTTCATTTACATTTGGTAATTGATTTTTTATACCATCAAAAACAATAAAGTCATTTCCTAGACCTTGATACTTATAAAAGTCTATCATTCTTGACCTCCTAAAAATATATTGTTTATACTACAATTTTATCATTGTTATGATATTTTTAAACCTTAATATTCATGATTTTTATTATATCATTTTATTAAGGTTAATAAAATACTACTAAAATTTATATATCTAGTTTGTTCTATATTAAACTTTAACAAATTCTTTATATTTTTTTTAGAAGATGTTATACTTTAAAATAAAAGCCTATATTTGGAGGAATCAAGATGTCACTAGATGGTATAGTTGTAAGAGCAATTTCTTATGAATTAAAAAATAAAATCTTAAATGGAAAAATAGATAAAGTATATCAACCAGAAAAAGATGAAGTTTTATTAAATATTAGAAATTATGGTTCTAATATGAAACTATTAATGTCAGCTAATAACAATAATCCTAGAGTTCATTTAGTTAATTCTACAAAGCCTAACCCTCAAACTCCTCCTATGTTTTGTATGCTACTAAGGAAGCATTTACAAGGTGGTAAAATAATAGGAGTAAAACAAATTTCAATGGAAAGAATCCTAATTATAGAAGTGGAAAATTTAGATGAACTAGGTAATATTGCTACTAAACAACTCATAATCGAAATAATGGGTAGACACAGTAATATAATCTTTGTAGATAAAAAATCAAAAACAGTTATAGATGCTATAAAAAGAATCGGTAATGATATAAGCAGTGTAAGGCAAGTATTACCTGGTTTTAATTATGAGCTACCACCTTCTCAGGATAAAGTAAATCCTTTGGACGCAACCAAAAATACATTCAAAGAAAAATTAGATAGTTCAAATGGTGGTACACCAATATATAAGTTCTTATATAAAACATTTTTAGGTCTAAGTCCATTAATCGGAAGAGAAATATGTAATAAGGCTGACATCGATAATAGTACTGTAATTGATGAACTTGACAGTGAATCAACAAATAATCTTTACAATAGTTTTTCAAGTATAATGCTTGATATTAATAGTAATAAATATACACCAAACATAGTAATAGATGAAAATTATAATAAATTAACTGCTTTTTCAGCAGTCCCTATCACTCAATATAGTAATTTAAAAAATATTTATTTTGACTCTATTAGCGAAACTCTTGAGTTCTTTTACACAGTAAGAGATAAAAAACAAAGACTAAATCAAAAATCTACTGAATTAAAGAAAATGATAAATTTAAAACTAGATAGAAATCAAAAAAAATTAGGTAAGCAAAAGCAAGAGTTGCATCAAGCAGAAAAAAGAGAAAAATATAAAATTTATGGAGACTTACTTACAGCTAACATCTATAGAATAACCGATAAAATGGAGTGTATTGAAGTAGAAAACTTCTATAGCTCAGACATGGAGAAAATAAAAATAAAATTAGACCCAAGACTAAGTCCTTCTCAGAATGCTCAGAAATATTATAAGAAATACAATAAATTAAAAAATGCCTATGAAGAAGTTTCTAAACAAATCGAAAAAACTACTGAAGAAATAGAGTATTTAGAAAACGTACTAGTTAGCATTGAAAACTGTTCTGATGTTGATGAATTAGAAGAAATAAAAGAAGAGCTAATAAATGAAGGATATTTAAAAAAGAAAAAAAAGAATAAGTCTAAAAAAATTATAGCCTCAAAACCAAGACATTTCATTTCAACAGACGGTTTTGATATATATGTCGGTAAAAATAATAAGCAAAATGATTACTTGACATTAAAGTTTGCAGATAAAGAAGATATTTGGCTTCACACAAAAGATATACCAGGTTCCCATGTGATTATCAAATCTAAAGGAAAAGAAATACCAGAACAAACAATAAAAGAAGCTGCATTAATAGCAGCATTTTACAGTAAAGGTAATATGTCAAGTAATGTTCCTGTGGATTATACCGAAAGAAAAAATGTACGTAAACCTAATGGTGCTAAACCAGGAATGGTTATATATGATAACAATAGTACTATATATGTAACACCTAAAAGTGAAGAAATAAATACACTAAAGAAGGTAGAGGAGTAATTCTCTACCTTCCTTTATACATTACGCTAGATTTAACTTAACAAAGATATAAGGTGCTAACAAAGTAGTCCATATACCTACTAAAAGATATCTAATATAATGAAATGCTAATATCTGAGGAAACACTATTTTAACAATTTCTTTAACTGCAAATAAAACACAAATCCCAATAATATACTTTATAATTTGGTTGAAAAATTGATTCTTTTCTTTAAAATCTATGAACTTATTTTCAATAAAGTACCCTAATAATGCTCCTGTAATTAAACCCGTAAATTTAACAACTGTTTCTGTAACTAAAAACATTAATATAGTATTTGGTAAAACTAAAGCTATAATGAAAGTAGTTATATAATTAAATTTAATAGCTGCTATCCTCTGTTCTAAATTTTCAAATACATACACAAAAGCTATTCCTATTACAAATCCTCCTATAGCATCAATAGGCCAATGTACTCTAAGATATAATCTAGAAAAAGCTACTAAAATAATTACAAACCATCCTAAAACTTTTACTATTCCATTCTTAATTTTGTTCATAGAATAATACCAAAAGGTAGCTGATCCTTGAGTATGTCCACTTGGAAATGAATATCCTGGTGCTGACTCTATATATAGTGAATTAATTTTATCATAGTATATCGGACGTTTGACTTGAAAAAATCCCTTAAGTAACATATTAATTTGTGCCGATAAGGTAATAAGTATGAACATTTTCAATCCTAATCTTTTATCTATGCACCAAAATATATAGCTTATAACCAAAATATAAAATGTTTCACTGCCTAAGTTAGTTATAAATATAAAAAGCTTATCTAATGTTGGGTTTGCTATTCTTTGTAAAAACATTAAAATATAAAACTGCATAAAACCCCCATGTTTATTTTATTTTTCTACTTCCTGGTTTAATAACTGGTAAATTTTCATCACATAATGGGCAATTATCTGGCTCATATGTTTCGATATCAAATTTTATAACAGATTTTAATTCTTCTTCAAACTTAGTTACACCTTTACTTCTGTTAACTATACTTCCAACCCCTACTACTTCTCCTCCTTTTTCCTTTATCAAATCAATAACTTCTTTAACCGAACCACCAGTTGTAACAACGTCCTCAACAACTAAAACTTTATCTCCTTTTTTAATTTCAAATCCCCTTCTTAATGTCATTTTCCCTTCTTCTCTTTCAAGGAAAATATTTTTTACCTTTAATTGCTTTGCAGTTTCATATCCTAAAATTATTCCTCCAATTGCTGGTGAAGCTACTAAATCAATATCTTGATTTTCAAACTTACTAACTAATTCTTCAACAACCATTTCTGAATATTCAGGATATTGAAATAATTTGGCACACTGCAAATATTGTGCTGAGTGTTTTCCCGAAGTTAATAGAAAATGACCCTTTAATAATACACCTGTTTTCTTAAATATATCTAAAATTTCTTCTCTCTTCATACTAAATTCCTCCTTTAATAGGTTCTTATTTTTCCTACTAATTCGTTAATACTGTTAATTTCGTTGTTAATTAAATAGCTTTCAAGTTCTTCTATTAGTTCGATAGTTATTGCAGGATTAATGAAGTTTCCTGTACCTATAGCTACTGCATTTGCCCCTGCTAACATGAACTCAATTATATCTTCTAAACTTGTTATTCCACCCATTCCTATTATTGGTATGTTTACTACTTGACTTACTTGCCAAACCATTCTTAATGCAATTGGTTTAATCGCTGGTCCTGATAATCCACCTACGTTATTCTTAAGTTTAGGCCTTCTTGTATTAATGTCAATTGCCATTCCTAGTAATGTATTAATCAAGCTAATGCTATCAGCACCACCTTTTTCAGCATTAATCGCTATCTCCTTTATGTTAGTTACATTTGGTGATAATTTTACTATTAAAGTTTTATCATAACACTTTCTAACCTCACTAGTTATCTTATATACAATATCTTTATCGGTTCCAAATGCAACCCCACCTTTTTTTACATTAGGGCAAGATATGTTCATCTCAATAGCGTCACATTCAGTTTTATTAAGTATTTTTGCCATCTTGCAATATTCTTCAATTGTGTTTCCTGCGATATTTGCTATTACTTTTACTCCTTTTTTCTTTAGATACGGTAGTTCTTCTTGAATAAAATGTTTAACCCCTGGGTTCTCTAATCCAATACTATTGAGCATTCCACTAGGTGTTTCAGCTATTCTAGGTCGTTTATTGCCTTTTCTAGGTTCTAATGTTAATCCTTTTACCACTACAGCTCCAAGTTTTGAAATATCAATAAAATCTTCATACTCTCTACCAAATCCAAAGGTTCCAGACCCAGTCATAATTGGATTATCTAAGTATAGCTTTCCAATTTTTAGTGATAAATCTGCTTTTCTATTCATCAAACTTCACCTCATCACTCCAAAATACAGGACCGTCTGTACATACTTTCTTAATACTGCCATCAGTCATTTCAATGGAACATCCCAAACAAGCTCCAAAACCACATGCCATTCTTTCTTCTAATGAAACTTGACATTTTATATTACTTTTCTTAGCTATATCACTTATCTTTTTTAGCATTGTTTTAGGACCACATGCAAATATTAAATCAAACTTTTGTTTATTTAATCTTTTTTCAAATAAATCTGTAACTAAACCTTTATAGCCTTCTGCTCCTGTTACTGTTGAAACATAAACTTCTTTACTATATTTGTTGAATTTATCTGTTAGATAAGTATAGTTATAAAAACCTAAAAAAGCTTCCACAGTATTATTTTTACTTATATCTTTAGTAAGTTCGTACAAAGGGGCAATTCCTATCCCCCCACCTATTACTGCTACATTTAAGTTATTAATATTTGTATCAAATCCGTTTCCTAAAGGGCCAACCAAACTAATAGTATCTTCCTCTCTAATCTTGCTTAAAATATCAGTCCCTTTACCTACTACCTTGTAGTATATTACTATTCGATTATCTTCTTTTATTTCATTTATACTTATTGGTCTTCTTAATAACGGGTCATTTTGTGCATTTACCTTTATTTGAATAAATTGACCTGGTTTACTTTTTGTAACTATATTACTACTTTCTAACTCCATCATATAAATGTTTTCTACTATTTTTTTATTTTGTTTTACTATGCACTTTTCTATAAACTTCATTTGACCACTCCTAGTAGTACAGTTTATTATTTTTTTCTAAAGCATTATTAATATCATCTCTCATTTCAATAGCAGCTTGCCTTATAGCTAAGTAAAATTCTTCATCTTTGTATTTATCTTTATATTTGTCCTTTAAATGAGCAGCTATTATTCCCCTTGAAGAATTAATAATAGCTCCTAGTCCATCTTCATTAAATGAATGTACCACATCCAAAGCAGTTCCTCCCTGTGCTCCATATCCAGGAACTAAAAAGTAAGCGTTTTTCATTACTTCTCTTAACCTTTTCATTACTTCAGGATAAGTAGCCCCTATTACTGCACCAACACTACTATATCCATTATCCCCTATATATTTTTCTCCCCACTTTTTAATATGCTCTGCTACTATTTCATAAATTCTTTTATCCTCACTTATCAAATCTTGCAAATCCTCCGATGACTTATTTGAAGTTTTAGCTAAGATAAAGATTCCTTTATTTAAATCACAATATTCTGTAAATGGTGTAATTGAATCTTCACCTAGATATGGATTGACTGTAATACTATCTACTTCTATAAAACATCCTCCAAGATATGCTTGTGCATAAGCTTTAGCTGTAGAACCAATGTCTCCCCTTTTTACATCAGCTAATACTAATAGACCATTTTCTTTTGCATATTTAACAGTTTCTTTGAAAACTTCAAGCCCTTCAATTCCATATGCTTCATAAAATGCAATCTGAGGTTTAACGCAAGGTACAATATCTTTTATTGCATCTATAATAAATTTATTATATTCTAACATAGCATATGCTGCACTCTTGTTTTCAGTTTTATACATTTCTGTGTACTTATCTTTTATAAACTGAGGTACAAATTCAATTCTTGGATCTAGTCCAACTACACTTGGATTTTTCTTTTCTTTAATCTTTTTAATCAATTGGTCTATAAACATAATATTACCTCCTGTAAACAATATTACCTGATGCTATTGTATAATTAACAGTACCACTTAATTTTGTACCTAAAAAAGGTGTATTTTTACCTTTAGAATACATATTACTTTCAGTTACTACATATTGATTATTTAAATCTACTATAGCTATATCTGCTATACTTCCTTCTTTAATCATTCCTTTATCAATCCTCATTATTTTGCTTGGATTATAACTCATCAATTTTACTATATCTACTATATCCAAGTGTTCTTTTTTTATTAGATAGGTTACAGCTAAAGAAAATGCTATTTCTATTCCCGATATTCCAAAGGGAGCCTTTTGTATATCTAATTCTTTGTCTTCTTTAGAATGAGGAGCGTGGTCAGTAGCAATAGCATCTATAGTTCCGTCTTTTAGACCTTTTATAATCTCTACTATATCTTCTTTAGTTCTTAATGGAGGATTGACTTTCCCTATAGTTCCTTTATCCCTTATCACATCTTCTGTTATCGAAAAATGATGGGGTGTAACTTCGCAAGTCACATGTACACCTTGTTTTTTAGCTTCTCTTATCATATTTATAGCTTCTTTTGTACTAACATGACACACATGTAATTTAAGATTTAGGCGTTTAGCTAGTTTTAAATCCCTTTTAATCATTTCATTTTCAGCATCTCTAGAAATTCCTGAAATACCTAACTCTTTTGAAACTTTTCCTTTGTTTATACACCCATTACCCACTATTTCTTTATCTTCACTGTGGGTCATAATGGGTATGCCAATTTTATTTGCCTTTTTCATTGCTTCTTCCATTAACACTTCACTCATAATCGGTTGACCATCATCAGATATACCATAAACTCCATTTTTATATAATTCTTTAATATCAGTTAACTTTTTGCCTTTTTGTCCTATTGATACAGCTCCAATTGGATATACATTTATAATACTATCTCTATCAATAATATTTTTTAATCTTATAAGATTCTGTACATTATCAATACAAGGTTTAGTATTAGGCATAATAAATACAGTTGTATAACCTCCAGAGGCTGCTGCTAACGAACCCGTTTTTATAGTTTCTTTATACTCATATCCAGGCTCTCTAAAATGAGCATGCATATCTACTAAACCTGGTAATATATACAATCCTGTTGCATCAATAATTTCATGCTCCTTAAAGTTTATGTTTTCTTCTATCTTTTTTATTAATTCACCCTCAATTAATACGTCTCTCTTTTTTACCGAGTTTTCTTCTATATCTATAACATAACCATTTTTAATTAAAATTCCCATAAGCACCCACCTTATATATTAATTTTCATAAACGCAATTAAAGTCACCTTTTGCTATTCGCTTTTAGCTTAGATACTTTCTAAATTATTACTTCTGCTAATTCCTACTTATACTGTCATACTCTAAATATTTTTCCCATACTTTTAAGTTAGTATTTTGCTAAATTTTAATAAATGAGTTAACTTAACTTCCTTATAAAACATAAGAAATCATATTCAAATTAAAATTATGGAAGATTTTTTTATTTTAAAAAAAGGAGTAGTATAAACAATTTATACTACTCCTTTTTAAATTAAACACTTTCAGGTAATAATTTATTTACTATAATTCCTATAATTGCAGCAAGACTTAATCCTATTATTTGAATATTATTGGTAATTTGGATACCAATAACACCATCGAAAGCTCCTAACTGTTGTTTTACTTTTACAAACTCAGTACCTATACCAGCTACCAAAATTAATGATGCAACTATAAGGTTTCTGTTACTAGAAAAATCTACCTCAGCATTCGTTATTGTTCTAATACCAACACTAGCTATCATTCCAAATAGAATTAAGCTCACACCGCCCATTACTGGAACAGGTATAGTTGTTAATATTGCTCCTAATTTACCTACAAAACTCAAGCCTAAAGCTATCATAGCAGCTAATCTTAATATACTAGGGTCATAAACTTTAGTTACAGCTAGAACACTAGTATTTTCACCATAAGTTGTATTTGCTGGTCCACCAACAAAGCCAGCAAACATAGTAGCCAATCCGTCTCCTAATAAGGTTCTATGAAGTCCTGGGTCCTCAATGAAGTTTTTACCTACTACAGCTCCATTTGTTGTAATATCACCAATATGCTCCATAAACACAGCTAATACTATAGGAGCTATCATTGCTATTGCTCCAAAACTAAACTTCGGGAATGTAAATTCGGGAATGCTAAATAGTTTAGCTTCAACTATTGGAGTATAATCTATAATTCCAAGTACTGCTGAAAATGCATATCCTACTACAACACCACATAAAATTGGAATTACTTTGAATAGCCCTTTACCAAATACAGAAGTTAAAATCACAGTTGCTACTACAACTAAAGCTACTAGCCAGTTTTGCGATGCCATCTCAATTGCTACTGGACTTAAAATTAAACCTATTACTATAATCATTGGACCTGTTACTACAGGTGGAAAGAAACTTTTAATTCTATCTACTCCAAATATTCTTACTAATAAAGATAATACTATATATAATGCGCCTGCTACTAATATACCACCTTGTGCAAATCTTATGTCACCATACTGGTTAGCAACTGCATTTATTACAGGTATGAATGCAAAACTTGAACCTAAAAATACTGGTACTTTCTTTTTAGTTACAAAATGAAATAAAAGAGTACCAAAGCCTGCTGTAAATAATGCTACAGCTGGATTTAATCCCGTTAATATTGGTACCAATACAGTAGCACCAAACATAGCTACAACGTGTTGAATACCCAATATTCCTCTCCTAGTCATTTCCTTAACTTTACTTTTTTTTGTGTTAGTTTCCTTAATATTTATAGTTTTTTCAGACATTAAAATACCTCCTTTATTTTTTTAGGAGGGAGATTTCTCTCCCTTTTCCAGCCTCACAGGACTGGATTAAAAGGTTGCTATTTTATTTCTTTTATTAAAACTTTATTTTCTTCATCAGTTTCCTCTAACATAACACTTACTATTTCACTTTTTGAAGTTGGCACATTCTTACCAACAAAATCAGCTCTTATTGGAAGTTCCCTATGACCTCTATCAACTAAAGTTGCTAATTGTACTTTTTTAGGTCTTCCTTTATCAACTAATGCATCTAATGCTGCTCTTACTGTTCTTCCAGTATACAATACGTCATCAACTAGTACTACTATCTTATTTGTTATATCATATTCAAACTTATCTGCATCAACAACAGGTTGGTCATCCACTTCAGTTAAATCATCTCTATATAGTGTTATATCTAAAGTTAGAACAGGAATTTCTTTTCCCTCTATCTCATTTATTTTGTTACCTAATCTATTTGCTAGAGGTATTCCTCTAGTTTTTATTCCTACAAGTACTAAATCCTCTACACCCTTATTTTTCTCAATAATTTCATGGGCTATCCTTGTAATAGCTCTATTAATAGATTTTTCATCCATTATTTTCGCTTTTGTCTTCAAAGTTTTCACCTCCCCTTAAGATGTCTTTATATAAAAGCGACTTTGTCGCTTTTTAGCTATTAGCTATTCGCTATAGGGTTAAACTATTCTAAGAATAATGTATTTAAATAACTTTCTTATATTAAAAAATGCCTTCTTATCGGTTGATAAGAAGGCATTTTAATCTTTATATACAATATTAATATACTAAAACATTATTAAAAGTTTTGCCTTAATCCTTACCAACCTCTCTGGGTCAATTTAAAGGATCAATAATATTCATTTAGTATGATGATACCATATTATCATATTATTGTCTAGATTTTTTTTGATTTCTTAATACATTTAAAACTTTAACAAAATGCTCAGGAAGTTCTGAGTCAAATTCCATATATTCACCTGTCCTTGGATGTTTAAATCCTATTACCTTAGCATGTAAAAGCTGACCGTTTAAATTAAACTTATTATTCTTACTGCCGTATACAGGGTCTCCAACTACCGGATGATTTATATAAGACATATGTACTCTAATTTGATGAGTGCGACCAGTCTCCAATTTTACTTTTAACAATGTATAATCAATAAATCTTTCAAGTACTTGAAAGTGAGTTATAGCATCTTTACTGTTTTTATCGGTAACAGCCATCCTTTTTCTCTCTACAGGATGTCTACCTATAGGTGCATTAATAGTTCCTTTATCTTCAGTAATATTTCCCTTTACTAACGTATAATATATTCTAGTTATATTATGCTCCTTAAGTTGCTCAGATAATTTAATATGCGCGTTATCATTCTTAGCTATCATTAATAGTCCAGATGTATCTTTATCTATTCTATGAACTATCCCAGGTCTTATAACCCCATTAATTGATGATAAATTCTCTAAGTAATATAACAAAGCATTAACTAGTGTACCAGAATAATTACCAGGTGCTGGATGGACTACCATGCCTTGAGGTTTATTTACAACAGCCACATCATTGTCTTCATATACAATATTTATAGGAATATCTTCAGGTTTAACCTCTAATTTTTTAGGCGCTGGTAACTTTACTACTATTTTATCTCCTTCACAAACTTTATACTTTGGTTTCACCTTTTTATCATTAACTTCTACTAAATTCTTTTTTATCAATTTTTGTATAAAAGACCTTGAGACTTTATTTAATTCTTGAGCTAAAAATGTATCTAATCTAACATTATTCTGTTGCTGTACTATAATTTCTACTACATCCTTTATCTCCATTTTACCACTCACTTCCAGTTGTTTCATATTTATCGAATAATACTAAATATGATACTAAAATTGTTCCAATAACAATAGCACAATCTGCTATATTAAAAACAGGATAATCATAAAAACTTCCGAATTTTACATCTATAAAGTCAATAACATATCCTAATCTTATTCTGTCAATAAGATTTCCTATAGCACCTGCAATTATTAATACTAATCCCCATCTCATATATATATTTAATCTTTTATTTTTTATCATAAATAATACCATACCAATAAGTACAATAAATGTTAAGATAATAAAAAATAATTGCTTATTCTTAAGTATACCAAAAGCTGCACCAACATTCTCTACATAATTGAACTGAAGAAAACCATTAATAATTACATAAGGAGCATTACCTTTAAGTAATTTGTCTGCATAATATTTAGTAAGCTGATCTGTGATTAAAATTAGTAATGTAACTATGTATAACATAAAACCCTCCTGTCATCAAGTATTATACATTTATTTTAAATGATTATAAAACATATTACAACATCAATATTATAATTATCAGTTTATAAAAAATTTTTATTCACTATTATATTCTACTATGTATTTACTTGTCGAACTTTAAAAAGTAATTTCAATGTTGTTTATAAACACTCAACATTCTTTCAATATGTAGTAATAACAAATAAGGTCAGGTATAATTAATTACCTAACCTTAACACTCATAAACATTATGACTTTTTCTTCTGTTCATCTGGAATATCATCTCTATTCATTCCTTGCAACTGTCCTTTATAATAATCTTGTGAAATTTCTTCAACATCCTCAACCACACCTGGGTCCTTATCATCAAAAACTCCTTGGTTATCACCCGTTGTAAAAGAAGGGTCTCCTGGCACTTCATTAAATCTAGCAACGGATTGATAGCTGTCTTCTCCATCAAATTCTGTTTCTTCCATAGATAAATCCTTATAAGTTCTTCCAAAGGGGAATTTTAGATTTTCTTCTTCTTTAGGCCTATATCCCATTAAGTCATCTATTGGAATCTTATCATTAGCACATTCCATACAAATCTTTGCCTCTGGTATTATTTCTAATCTTTCTTCTTTTATTTCTTTACCACATATATCACATTTTCCATAGATTCCCTCTTCTATTTTAGATAAAGAATCTTCTATCTCCCTTAATCTTAACTTTTCTACATCTTTAAGATTCATATTTTGCTCCATCATAAATGTTTCTGTACCTAAATCTGCTGGATGATTATCATAAACAGATAATTCATTTGTATATTCTTGTAATGAGTCATTAGGCTCATTTTCATTCATTCTATTTATCGTATTAATAATATTATTCTTTTCATCCAATAACTTCTTTTTAAAATATTGTAGCTTATTTGCATCCATAAATTTCCTCCTATAAATTTTCTTGGACTATTTTTACTATTTCACTTATAAAATCGCCTATTAAAGGTAAATTCCATGCAATAATCCTTTGTAGTATATATATAACAAATGCTCCTAATATTGTAAATCCTATAGCTGTTCCAAACCCTCTAGCCAATCCACCTATAAAGTTTATATATAACAATCTCCATTTATTGTTCATAATATCAACATACTCTGCAATTTTAGCTTTTTCTAGTCCTAAAGCAATATCTTCAATTCTCTTTTCAAGATTTTCTTTATCATTTTTCATAAAATATTCCCCTTTCAATAATTTACCCTTAAATAAAATATTAATACTTAAGTTGATTATGTAATTTTTACTATTTAAAAGCAAGTTCGCCACCTTTTATAAAACTTTAAAAATAAAAAAGTCTTCCATTAAAATGGAAGATTCTCAAGGTTGACTTTTTTGAAACACATAACGGAAATTATATTTTATCCACAAATTTAATTTGATTATAATTTCCTATGTGTTATAAAAAAAACTTTAGCCTAGAATAATATTTTGTCTAGACTAAAGCATTATAATTACTTACCTTTATGTGTAAAAAGCTAAAAATAAATAGAAAAACAATAAACTGTTCTTATTATACTTTCCTCCCCATATTTCTGTTAATAACAAAAAGAAGAACAACAAATAGTCTGTATGATTTCTTGTTTTCACATCTACCATAGTAACCACTCCATTTTTACTATTCCCTCAATATATTATATGTAATTATGTAAATGTGGTTACTTTCATTACGTCTTAGTTTGTCATTCGAATTTATTAATACATGTTTTAATACTGTTAATCTCGTGAATTAATTTTTTTATTTCTACAAAATCTAGAGATTGTTCACCATCAGATAAAGCCTCACTTGGATTTGGATGTACCTCTATTATTAAACCATCAGCGCCTACAGCTACTGCCGCTCTAGACATTGGAATAACCAAATTTCTTCTACCTGTACCATGGCTTGGGTCTACAATAATAGGTAAACAACTTAAATCTTTTATAATAGGTACGGCTGTTAAATCTAAAGTATTACGTGTATAATTTTCGAATGTACGTATACCTCTTTCACATAAGATTATATTTTCGTTACCTTCTAAGGCAATATACTCAGCAGCCATTAACCATTCCTCAACTGTAGCAGCCATTCCTCTTTTAAGTAAAACAGGTTTATCTACTTTCCCTATTTCTTTTAATAAGCTAAAATTTTGCATATTTCTTGAGCCTATTTGAAATATATCTACATATTCATACGCATTTTCTATATCTCTTGGATCCATTATCTCTGAAATTACTTTCATATTATAACTTTTAGCAGCATTTTTTAAAAGCTTAAGACCTTTAAATCCTAACCCTTGAAATGAGTAAGGAGAAGTTCTTGGTTTAAATGCCCCACCTCTTAAAATTTTAACTCCTAATTTATTTAAATATTCAGCAGTCTTATTGACTTGTTCTTCATTTTCTACAGCACAAGGTCCGGCTATAATAACAAAATTATCTCCACCTATCTTTATATTATCTCCTATGTCAATAACTTTTTTGCTATTATTTATTTTTCCTACTTTTTTTATGTCCATATTAATTCCCCCGTACTATATTAACTTCACTATTTCTTGTACAATATTAGCAGAATTTCTTGCGGCTTTGTGTACAAATTCATTGAAATTAACATGTGCAGAACCATCAGCCTTATCCGACATAGCTCTTAAAATTACAAAGGGTATATTATTAAGATAACAAGTATGTCCTATTGCTGCACCTTCCATTTCTGCACAATATCCTTCGAAATTCTTCCATAAACTATCTTTCTTTTCTGCACTCGCTACAAAAACATCACCTGATAATATTCTTCCAACAAACGCTTTATGACCTTTAAGCTGTTCTTTTGTAACTTGCTTTGTTATCTCTATTAGTCTTTCATCTCCCTTAAATATATATTCATCTAATCTAGGTATTTCACCTAACTTATATCCAAAGGCAGTAGCATCAAAATCATGCTGTATAACATCTTTAGAAATAACTATATCTCCTATATTAAGTTCATCATAAATAGCCCCTGCAACACCTGTATTAATTACCATACTAACACTAAATTTAGAAATTAAAATCTGCGTACACACTGCCGCATTTACTTTTCCTATTCCACATCTTACTAGCACAACTTCTCTATCTTCTAATTTACCTAAGTAAAATTCCATTCCAGCTACTTGCTGAATTTTATCAATTGTCATTTTATCTTTTATAATCTCTATTTCCTCATCCATAGCTCCAATAATACCTATTTTATTCATATCTAAACCTCCATCTTTGTAATCTCATATTATTCTCATCATATTTATACTATACATAAATTTTTAATATCAAATCTGCAGTTAATAATTATATATTAAATATCTATATTAGTATTTGATTACCTTTCTATTATATAATTTCTAAAACTACTGTCAAGCTCACATGTTTTTTATTAAAAATAAAACTTCATCCCAAAAGGGACGAAGTATCTTAGATAATCAATATCTTTATTCTTTATTCTTATAATAATTATCCAATGTTTGTAATTGAGATTCTAATAAAGTTTTAAACCTTGTCCTGAAAACTTCCATATCTGCTTTTAGATTCTCATATTTTACTTGGATATTTTCTACTTCTTTATGAGCTTCATTAATTATTTGTCTAGCCTTTTCTTCTGCTTCTTTTATAATCAATTCAGCTTCTTTTCTTGCGTTTGCCTTAACCTCTTCTGCAGTACTTTGAGCAACTACTAAGGTATTTTGCAATGTTTCTTCCATTTTATCATATTGCTCTAATTGCTCATTGAGCATTGTTATTTTATCCTTTAACTCGGAATTTTCCTTATAAAGTTTTTCATAATCTATCATTACTTCATCAAGGAAACTGTCAACCTCTGATTCTTTGTATCCACGAACACCTTTTCTAAACTCTCTATTTTGTATATCTAATGGTGTAATCATAATAACCCTCCATTATATATATTTTCGTATTATTAACTTTAATCTGTCTTTTTTTGAATTACCTAAAATACTTTCTAGTTTATATCTACCATAACCTCTTATTGAAAAAACATCTCCTTCTTTCACTTCATAAGATAATTGTTGTATAGGCTGCCAATTCACTTTTACTTTTCCTAATTTTATGTAATTTTGACTAATCTTTCTCGATACATTAACTGCACTGCTAACCAAACTATCCAACCTAAGAGAAGCAACAGTACTAAATATCTCTTTGTACTCTTCTTTGCCCTTTATTACATCATTAATGCTTATTTCATTAACCCTTACAGGCTCATTTCCTATTTTATTTAGATTTAATATTACATATTCTAAAATGTCTTTATGTAATACCACTTGTGTATAATTATCATGTATAACTATATCACCTATTTTCTCTCGCTTTATACCTAAAGACATAATAGCACCTAAGTAATCCCTATGGTTTATGTTGTTAAATTTTGACTTATTTTCAATTTTAACAGCTGCTAATGGAGCTTCAACAGACATTCTATCTAAATAAAATGGATAAATAATTATAGTTTTTCTTTCAGCACTATTATATCCGCCATCTTCATAGTATTCAATATCGTGAAATCTATTTAAGAAAGATCTAGCCAATCTGCATTGATATGGATTTAAAAAATCTGTGTATTCTATGCTGTGATAACTCATTACTTGTTCCACTTTGTCTAATACTTTTCTCATCTCAAAGATTTGTTCATTATCTTTTATGTGTTCTAAGTACTTTTCTTTATCAAGTAACATAATTAAATCACCAACTAATTATTACAGGTAAAATACTATTCTTCTTACTAGATTAAGTAATAAGAATGCAAATAATGGAGAGAAATCTATCATACCTGTATTTAGACCCGTTTTTCTAATTAACTCTCTTATTGGTTCTAAGATTGGTTCAGTAACTTGATGAAGAAGATTTACTATAGGGTTAGAATAGTCCCTAATGATTAAGTCTGCAAAAATTCTAATGATTATTAATATTTCTATTACATCGATAAATTTATCAAAAGCTATTTTAAATAATGTCATTAAACTCACCTCTTATGTTATTTCTGCCAGGAAAAAAATCCTTTTGTCCTTATTTCTTCCTTTAACTCTCCATCTATATCTATATTACTAGGCGCTAGTATAAAAATATCTCTAGATACTTTTTTCATATTCCCCTCTAAAGTATACACAGCACCACTTAAAAACTCAAAAACTTGTCTTCTTGACTCTCCATTTAAATATTCTAAATTAATAACAACAGGTTTTCTATTTTTTAATTCATCAACTATCCTAGGAGCATCTTCATATCTTCTTGGTTCAAACACCATAAGTTTCATTTGTGAATTTGTATGTATATTAACTATTTTATTTCCTTTATATAATTTCTTAGCAGGTGGTAATTCTAATCTATCATATTCCTCAATATAATTCATTTCATCCATTTCATCAATCGGTTCCTCATCAAATTCATCAAGTCCCATAAAGTTTTTAACTTTATCTATAATTTTATTTGTCATATTATCTCCTCCTAATAAGTTCTTTTACCAAAAATACCAGTACCTATCCTTACCATATTAGAACCTTCTTCTATAGCTACTTCAAAATCATTCGTCATACCCATAGATAGATACTTCATTTCTATTTTAGAATATCCCTTTGCTTCTATGTCTTTTGCCAACCCTTTTAGCTGTCTGAAAACATATCTAACATTTTCAGGATTCTCATCAAATGGTGCTATAGTCATTAAACCTTTTATGTTAATTCTTTCAAATTTTAAAATGTTTTCTATGAAAGGAATTACCTCTTCACCTTTTAAGCCAAATTTACTTTCTTCTTCTGCTATATTTACTTGAATCAAAGAATTAACTGTTATGTTATGCTGCTCAGCCCTTTTTTCTAATTCCTTCGCTAATGACATTCTATCTAGTGAATGAATTAAACTAACTTTATCAATTATATATTTCACCTTATTTGACTGAAGATGACCTATCATATGCCAATTTAAGTTTTCACTAATATCTTCATACTTTTTTTTCATTTCCTGTACTCTATTTTCGCCAATATTATCTATACCAAACTTAATAGCTTCTTTCATTATATCTGTATCAACTGTCTTAGTTACTCCTATCAACACTATATCCTCTTCATTTCTACCTGACCTTTCTGCTGCTTCCTTTATACGTTTTTTTATATTTTCTATATTTTCTTTAATGCTCAAATTTCACCCCTCCCTTAATTAATAATTTGTCCTTCTTTAACACGCGAACCATTTACTATAATTTTATCAAATAAATATATCGTATATTTCTTTTCTTTAACTCCATTAACTTTAATCTCTATTTTTCCTCTTCCACCTAAGTTAATTTTTTCTCCTTCACTAACGATAGCGTATTTATCATCAGTTCCTATTATTTGTATTGGCCTAAATTTTACTATATTACTGATATCCTTAATATAAACTCCTTTAATCCCGTTTTTGTCTACAATTGATGTCTTTGGTATTTTTAGACCCTCATGTTTTGTTTTTATAATTTCAATATCAACATATCTCTTATCAATAAACTTGTAAAAATAATTTTCAAATTTAAATATAATCAAACTTTCTTTATCAACAGTATTAATCTTGTAAACTTTAGCTTCATAAGCTTTTTCTTCATCATCCACCTTTATATATACAGTTTTACCTTCTTCTAAAGAATCTAAACTTTCTTTATTCATTTTTGCAATAATATACCATTTATAGTTGTTCGATATTTTAAATATTGGATGTCCGTGATTAACCTTTTGACCGTTATTCAAATTTATAATCTTTCTTTCTAATATTCTAAAGTCATCTGGGGTTAGTTTAGAAATTTTATTTGATGAATAGATTTCTTCCAATCCATCTATTGATAAACTTAAAACACCTGAAGAGTCAGCATAATAGGTATTTTTTAAATTTTCTAATTCTTTAACAATATTTTTTTTCTTCTTTTTTAATCTTTCTATACTCTCACCAACTACCCCCTTTGGCTCAGTTATACTTTTTTTCATTTCTATTCTGAAATTCAACTTATTTTTTAGTTCTTGAACTCTACTATACTCTCCATTTATTATACACTCACTAATTTCATTTTCTAGTTGTTTAATGTAATAATCAACTTTCCCTATATCATCCTTGAATATTTCTTCTATTTTATTTTCACTTTGATATATTTTTAATCTTTCATCTATGTTTCTTAATTCTTCCTTTAATTCATTATATCTGTTAGTAGTTGATATTTCCGCAATTTTGGTACCTACAGCTACTTTATCACCTGCTTCTTTAAAGTAGTTAACATTACCGTATCCCAATGCTCTGTAGACTTTTTCATCTTTTATAATAATACCTTTAGTTTTTTCAGTTACACTAATTACGCCATTTTCTACTATAACTGTCTCAATGTTAGAGCCAATAATGGAGGTTGTCATTCTTAGAAGAATATACATAACTACAGAAAATACCAATAACAACCTCATTACTCTTTTACGTTTTCTCTTTATTTTTCTCTTTTCAGTCGGCAAGCTATCACCACCAAATAATCATAAGAACTATTATATATTTCTTCAAATCTTTTTAATTTCCTTCATACTTATGCTAATTAGTTCACTTTTCTTATTTTTATTTTATAAATTTTAACGTTAACTGTACAATTTATTCTTAAAATATATGAAACTCCGAATTAAATTCGAAGCTTCTTAATTATTTGAAAAATTTACCGTACTTACTTATTATCTTAAATTTTTTTATTCTACTAACTCTAAATTTTCTAATTTCATCTTTATGGGTAACCATAAGAATTAGGTCATCTTTTTTATTAGCTCCAATAATTATTCCTTCCATACTCTCGTTACTTGATAATATTACTTTAACTTCATCTCCAGCCCTTACATGTATCCCTCCAACAATAAACTCTTTTAAATCTACTTCATCTATATATTCTTTCTTAACTGATTTTTTATCTATTAATATAATATTTCTCTTTAGATATAATTTTTCTTTTAACACTACTAACACATAACCAAAAACACTTACCAAAAACAACATAATTACAAACGCTTGAATATATAATAAAAACATTCTATCACTCTTTCTAATTAAAACTTTAAAACAAGTATAACATAATTATTAATTGTAGAAAATACAAAACAAAATAGAACTATTTGAAATCATATTATAAACATACATAGTAGAAACTGTTTTTAACTTATTTAATATAACATAAGTATGATTTGATGTACAATTTAAATTTGATTTTAATAAGTTTAAATTTTTTGTTTTATAGATAATTTTCTTTCATAACTTTTTTCATAATAAAATATAATAATATAACACTTTTTGTTACATTTACTTTTATTTAGAATAAGTAATAACTTCTTTACATACAGTTGAATTTCTTGTATAATTATAATGCTATCGGGATGTGGCGCAGTTTGGTAGCGCACAAGTCTGGGGGACTTGGTGTCGCTGGTTCAAATCCAGTCATCCCGACCATAATAAAGGCCACCGTTTTTACGGTGGCCTTTATTTATTGAGTTACCTTTCTAAATAATTATACAGATTAACCCCCCACTACCTTCATTAATGATTCTTTCTAATGTTCTTTGTAATTTAGCTCTTGCATCTTCTGGCATCATATTTAGTTTGCTTTGGAATTGTTCTTTTACAAGGTCATGTAATGATTTTCCAAACATATTGGATTCCCATATTTTTGAAGGGTCATTTTCAAATTCATCTAATAAATATTTTACTAATTCTTCACTTTGCTTTTCAGTTCCTATTATTGGAGAAACCTCTGTTGTTAAATTTGCTTTAATTAAGTGTAGTGAAGGGGCATTAGCTTTAAGCTTAACTCCAAATCTATTACCTTGTTTGAATATTTCTGGCTCTAACAATTCTAGTTCTTCTATACTTGGTGCTACTAAACCATATCCTTGTTCTTTAGCTGCTACTAATGCTTTTTCAATCTTATCATATTCCCTTTTTGCATCAGCCAATTTATTTACTAATCCCAATATCTGATGCTCCCCATTTATTTCATATCCTGTAACTTCACTTATTGCTTTATAAAATAAGCTGTAGTCAATATTCATAGAAATATTAGCAACGCCTTCTCCTAATTCTATCTCAGACAGTTCAACATCTTCAACAATATCTAATTCATTAAATCTATTTACATTACTTTTAACTTCACTAAGTCTTTGTAAACTACTAATAATATCTTTAACTGAATTTAGTATGTTCTCTCTTATCCAATGCTTTTTATTTAATCCTTCTACCCAACCTGGAAGGTTTATGTTTATTTCTTTGATTGGGAATTCTAGCAATACTTTTTCCATAACTCTATTAACATCTTCTATAGTCATATTTAAGCAGTCAACTGCTATAACTGGAACGTTGTATTTTTCTTCTAAACTCTCTCTCAGTGCTATAGTACTATCTAAGTTTGGATGTTTAGAATTAAGTAATATTACAAATGGCTTTTCTATTTCTTTTAACTCATTTACTACTCTCTCTTCTGCCTTAATATAGTTTGGTCTGTCAATGTCTGTAATTGAACCATCAGTAGTAATTACAACTCCTATAGTAGAATGCTCTGTTATTACCTTTCTTGTTCCTATTTCTGCTGCTTCTTCAAAAGGTATTTCTTTCTCATACCATGGAGTAGTTACCATTCTTGGCATATTTCCTTCTTCATGTCCTAAAGCACCTTTAACTAAATATCCTACGCAATCTACCATTTTTACTTTAAACTTTATATTTTCATCCAAAGTAAGTTCTACTGCTTCACCCGGTACAAATTTAGGTTCAGTTGTCATTATGGTCTTTCCTGCACCACTTTGTGGTAATTCATCATTAGTTCTTTCTTTTCTAAAAGTATTATCGATATTAGGCAGCACTAGTAATTCCATAAATCTTTTAATAAAAGTTGATTTTCCAGTCCTAACAGGACCTACTACTCCTACGTATATATCGCCATCGGTTCTTTCTGCTATATCTTTATATATATTAAATTTATCCATACATCTATCCTCCTTTATATAATTATGGATAATGTTGCATACATTTTATCAACACATACTCTTAACAGTATATATATATGAGGATTTCTCAATATTATGACATGCAATAAAAAAAAATACAGATTTACTGCATTTTGAGTACAAGGTATTTAAGTAAATTATGAATTATACTTTTTGCCTTAAAAGAAAACTCCAAGCACATTTACTGTGCTCGGAGTTTTATCATCTAACTATTGTATATCATCACCACTATTAATTATATCTTCCATTTCATGTTTCTTATCTCTAAGCATAAGGTTAATAACTGATTTTTTTACATCTTTTCCGTCATATAGTACTCCATATAGCTCTTCTGTAATAGGCATTTTTACATCATATTTTTTAGATAGTTTATAAGCTGCTTCTGTTGTTTTGATACCTTCTACAACCATTCCTACAGAATCAATCGCTTCTTCTACCTTCATACCTTTGCCTATTAAAATCCCTGCTCTTCTATTTCTACTATGTTTACTAGTACAAGTAACTATCAAGTCTCCTATTCCTGACAAACCAGCAAAGGTCATTTTATTAGCCCCCATTTTTTCTCCAAGTCTTGCTATCTCAATAATACCTCTATTCATAAGTGCAGCCTTAGTATTATCTCCATATCCTAAACCATCAGATATACCCGCACCTAAAGCTATTACATTCTTTAAAGAACCACCTAATTCAACACCTATCACATCAGGATTAGTATATACCCTAAACTTAGGAGTCATAAAAATGTCTTGTACATATTTAGCCGTTTCTATATCATTAGAAGCTGCTACTATAGTAGTAGGCATATCCCTCGCAACTTCTTCAGCATGGGATGGGCCAGATAATACTGCGTATTTGCTATTAGGTATTACTTCACTTACAATTTCCGATATTCTATGTAGACTATCTGTTTCAATGCCTTTAGCTACATTTACAATGACTTGTCCTTCATTTACATTGTTTTTTATTAATTCTACAGCAGACCTTACAGCATGAGATGGTATTGCTAGAACAATTATATCGTTTTTATAAATAGCCTTCTCTATATCGTTTACTATATTAACATTGTTTGGAATAACAATCCCTGGTAAATATTTTGTATTTTCCCTAGCAGTATTCATGTGTTCACACTGCTCTTTATCCCTAGTCCATAAATCAATATTATAGCCTTTCTTTCCTAGTAAGATAGCCAATGCTGTTCCCCAGCTTCCACCACCAAGAATACTTATTTTATAACTCATATTACCCTCCTATACTTTTAAGCTTTTTGTCCAATTTTATTTTCTGTACCATTAAGAAGCCTTTTTATGTTAGATTTGTGTCTATATATAGCCATAATAGACAATACTAACGTAAATAAAAACAACTTTAACTCAAAAGGTCTAACAACTAAAACTCCTATAATAGGCAATAGTGCCATAGCTGTTACAGATCCTAAAGAAACATATTTAGTTTTAATTACTATAATAAGTCCTATAAGTATGGTTATTAATGCAACAATATAATTTACTGTTAACATTACTCCAATAGTAGAAGCTATTCCTTTACCACCTTTAAATTTTAGAAATATTGGCCAGTTATGTCCTATGATTACAAATAAGCCTGCTATTAACTCTCCGTTGTCTCCTAGAATCCATCTTCCAATTAATACAGCTAATACCCCTTTTAAAGCATCGCATATAAAAGTAGTAGCAGCAATCTTAACACCGAATACTCTTAAGGCATTAGTAGCTCCAGCATTCCCACTACCATAATTTCTAATATCTTTGTTTTCAAATATTTTTCCTAAAAAATATGATGTAGCTATATTTCCCAGTAAATAGCCTATAACAACTACTAAAACAACATCTAACACCATTAGTCCCCCTTTTGCCTAAATTCAAACTGTATTGGCGTACCCTTAAACTCAAAAGTATTTCTAATTTGGTTCTCTAGATATCTCGCATACGAAAAATGCATTAATTCTTCATCATTTACAAAGATTACAAACTTCGGTGGCTTTACGCCTACTTGAGTTGCATAATAGATTTTTAATCTTCTTCCCTTATCTGAAGGTGGCTGATTCATTAGTACTGCTTCTCCTATTATATCATTTAATGTGCCAGTTCTTATTCTCATACTATGGTTCATTGACGCTTGCTTAATTAAATCTAGTGCTCTATTAACTCTTTGACCTGTTAATGCTGAAATGTATAATATCGGTGCATAGTCCATAAATGCTAACTTAGTTTTTACTTCATTTTTAAATTTTAAATATGTTCTATCATCTTTATCTATTAAATCCCATTTATTTATTATAATTATAGAAGCTTTTCCATTATTATGTGCAAATCCAGCTATCTTTTTATCCTGTTCTGTTACCCCTTCTGTAGCATCAATCATAATTAAACACACATCTGCTCTTTCTATTGCGGTTAATGTCCTGATTGCACTATATCTTTCTACATTTTCATATATTTTCTTTTTCTTTCTTAAACCTGCTGTGTCTATAAAAACAAATTTATCTCCATTCACCTCAAATCTAGTATCTATAGCATCTCTAGTAGTTCCTGGTATATCACTTACTATAACCCTATCTTCGCCTAAAATCCTATTTACAAGAGATGACTTTCCTGCATTTGGTTTTCCTATTACTGCGACCTTAATTACATCATCATCGTATTCTGTATCTTTTTCACTTGGAAACTTCTCAACAACCACATCTAACAAATCCCCTATACCTAATCCTTGAGATGCTGATATAGGTATAGGTTCTCCTAGCCCTAGCTCATAAAATTCATATATAGACTCATTTAATGCATTATAATCTATTTTGTTGCATACTAAAACAACTTCATTTTTAGATTTTCTCAGCATTTCCGCTACTTCTCTATCTGTAGGAGTTAATCCTTGAATACCATCAACCAAAAATAGTATCACGTCAGCTGTTTCTATGGCTATTTCAGCCTGTCTTCTCATTTGTGATAGTATTATATCTTTACTTTCCGGTTCTATACCACCTGTATCTATAAGTGTAAAATATTTATTTAGCCATTCACCTTCAGCATAAATTCTATCCCTTGTCACTCCTGGTTTATCTTCTACAATAGCTATCCTTTTTCCTGCTATTCTATTAAATAATGTGGATTTACCAACATTCGGTCTTCCAACTATTGCTACTACAGGTCTTCCCATATGATTCACCTCACCCTTTACTTGAAAATATCAACAAACGACTTTCCATCAACTTCAGATATTATTATTTTTGTATTTAATTTCTTTTCTAATTCCTTTACAGTTACATCATCCAAGAAGATATCCTCATCACTTTTTAACATACATTTAGGTATTATGACCCCGTCTTTAATTTCTATTCCTTTTAACTGATTTAACAAATCTCTACCAGTAACAAGCCCTGATACAGTAATTTTTTCACCAAAAAATTTATTCTTAATAGGCACCACTTTTAACTTTAGTCCTTCAAATTTACTAATTAAAGCCTGAGAAACACTTACCATAAAATCATAAGCTAAAGTCCCAGTTGCTATTACATATTCTTTATTAACACTTATTTTATCGTCAATAGAATCAATTGCTTGTTCTATTTGATTCCAAAATAATCTCATAAGTCCAACTCCATTTTCCAATTGTGGAAAACCTTCATAATTTTCATAAGCCGGTATATCTTCATCAGCCAATACATAGAACTCATCTGCTGCATATACAAATCTTGATCCAAATTTCTTAATATAATATTGCTGATAATCTTTGATTTTTTCTAATAATAATTTGGATGATTGTTTATTATAAGTATCTAATTCAAATAACCCATCTCTATATTGTGTAACACCAACAGGGACTACCGCAACACTTGCAACATTTGGATATAACTTAGATAAATCTTTAAGAGTTCTATCTAAATTTTCACCATCATTAATTCCAGGGACTAATACAATCTGACAATTCATTTCAATAGATGCATCATTAAATCTTTGTAAAATATCAAATATTTTACCTGCATTTTTATTGTTAAGCATTTTTATTCTTAGTTCAGGGTCTGTAGTATGAACAGATATGTTTATAGGACTTAATCTATACTTTATTATTCTATCAATTTCATCATCACTCATATTAGTAAGAGTAATAAAATTACCTTGTAAAAAAGATAATCTTGAATCATCATCTTTAAAATATAATGTTTTTCTCATCCCTTCAGGTAGTTGGTCAATAAAGCAAAATATGCATTTATTTCTACAACTTTTTGCTTTATCTATTAATGGATTAGTAAAAACTATACCTAGTTCTTCATCAAACCCTTTCTCAATCTCTAAATCCCATACTTCACCATTTTGCTTTTCAATAGTGACCTCTACATATTCATCAGATATTAAGAATTTATAATCAATTATATCCTTTATTTCTTGACCATTGATTGCTAATAATATATCCCCTTTTTCTATTCCTAACTCTTCTGCAATACTATTTTGTAATACTTCTTTAATAATATTATTTCCTTGGTTTATATTTCTAAGTTCCATATTACCGCCCTTTACTATAATGTGATGTTAGTATCTGGTTATAATATTATATCATAATAAATCATATTTTACATCATACTTTAGTAATACTACCATTTACATATAAATAAATCAAGACTTAATTATCTGTTAACTGTTAAATGAAAAAAAGCAGCCTAGCTGCTTTTAGAAAAAGTTTTAACTTATTAGTGTCTTATAATAACATAGCACCCGTTCTCTAGATCATGTATCATGCCAAGTGTTATTTTTGAAAGCAATAAGGCTATTCGTTCTTGCTCTTCCACATCTTTAGCATAAAAAACAGGTGCTCCATCTGAAGAAACTACATTTCTATCAATAGTAACTATTGCTATAATGGATTCCTTTATTCCTATATCCACAGTATCACTCCTTAATCAGCAGCTTTTTCTCCAGCTTGAGATTCTAAAGGCTTTCTTTTTGCACTTTCTAAAACTATAGTTCTTTTAACAGCATCTACTAAACATTCTACGTCGGGTTCCATGGTTACTATAGCCATTACAATATTTCCTGTATGTGGGTCTCTACGTGCTAATGGTGTAAAATCAGGTTCATCTATATCTTTTCTAATTCCTAATAAAACAGCAGCATTATGCTGTATAGCTTGCCTTTGCCCTAAATTAGAAAGAGTGGCTATTGCATTTTCATCTTTAGGGATTATTTCTACTGCAATGCCATTTTTTAAATATATTTCTCTAGAAGCTTTAAGTCCCACATTCATTATAATAACGTCATTTACTGTTAATAAAGGCCCCTGAAAACTAATTTTAGCTGGTTTAACATCTGCTATGTTTCCAACCTTTTGTCTTGATATCTGTTTATTTAAATATACGATTGAAGTCAAACCTGCAATTATACCTGTTGAAACTGAATATGTAGTAGGTATTCCAAATTTGTCTAATCCAAAAATCACTAAGCTAACGACTAAAGAAGTTAACATTGTTACATAATTCCTTGCTTCAAAAGCTTTAGCTATATCTTCAATATAAGCTGTACCTCTAGAAACAAGTTCCGTAGGTTCTATATTATCTAAACTTTGTCTTTCTAAATTTCTAACCTCTCTGAATTGTTGAGCAGCTAAAGATAAAAAAGTTACTGCTGCAAATTCTTTTTCTGCTAAAGCTGGAATAGCTACTGACCCTAAACTTGCTGCTATAATACCTAATGTAATATGTGAAAAAACTCCTTGAGGATAACTTGGATATTGTTTATAGTCAACCCTCAACATCGAAAGTCTTGATAACACCCCAAGAGCTATAGATGGAATAATTATATACCCATAATCAAACACAGTTGTCACCTACCTTATCTCTGCTAGTATAAGCAAGCTAATATCATGAATTCATTTTTTCTTTTCAATGAAACATATTTAATAAAACTCTATTATTGTACAATAATTATAATGCCCTTATTGTAGAAACTTATTCGTATATTAAAATGCCACTAAAAAGCTGGCTATTGGTATTAGATGTTTGCTACTGTTTTAAAAATTGGAAATATAAAATTAAACGACTATAAATGATATAAACAATGAAATGAAAAATTTGAAGCTAAATGACATAAAACGCTAATATTTTACTTGATTATACAATCTATAGTTGAATAGTTGAAATGAAGTAGATGCACAAAAAACAAACAAAAAAGGAACCTGTTTGTACCAGATTCCTAATAATAAGAAATGGGAAGATTTATTAATTTGTGTAGGAACTCAGCTTCTATTCAAGTATATTGTAACTAATACCTGTTAATAAATGATTAAAATAAAGTTAAAGAATAGTAAATATTTTTTAACATTTTATCCTTCATGCTCTATATCTTCTATTGGGATTTTAATTATAAATTCTGTACCTTTATTTATTTCACTCTTTACTTCTATAGTCCCATTAAAAGATAATACTATATGTTTTACTATTGCTAGTCCCAGACCAGTTCCACCTACCTGCCTAGACCTTGCTTTATCTACTCTATAAAATCTTTCAAATAGCCTGTCCAAATGTTTTTCTTCAATACCTATGCCTGTATCTTTAATCTTCACTACTAAATTTTGTATATTATTATATACTTCAACAATAACTTTACCTTGTTTTGGTGTATACTTAATTCCATTATCTATTAGATTTATCAGCATCTGCTTAAACCAACCATTATTACCATATATATGTGGTAATTTATTCTCTACTTTGTTTATAATTTCTATATCTTTTTTCTTAGCTATTTCATTCATCACTTGAATTACTTCATCTATAGATTTATTTACATTAATTAACTCTTTAACTTGTATATTTTTCTTATTTTCTATTTCTGATAATAATAATATATCTTGAATAAGTGAACTCAATCTTCCTACCTCTATCTCGATTATATCTAAAAATTTCTCTCTTATCTCTCTATCTTCTCCAGCACCGTCTTTTAATGTTTCAACAAATCCTTTAATAGACGTTAATGGAGTCTTTAATTCATGGGAAACATTCGCCACAAAATCTTTCCTCATTCTTTCTAATTTTCTCATCTCAGTTATATCCTGAATTATTATAACAACCCCTATTACTCTAGTTGGGTCATTTTCTAATGTAATAGGATTTGAATAAATATTTAATATCCTATGCTTTGGTTCAAATATTTCTATCTCACTTTTAGATACTATATTCTCTTTTAGTAAGTTATGAATTAAATTATCTAGCTCATTAATCCTTACAACCTCTAAAATATGTTTACCTTTAACATCCTCTTCTTTGACACCAAATAATTTCTCTGCGCGTGGATTAATAAACATAATGTTTTTACTGTTATCTAATGCAATTACTCCATTTACCATACTTGTTAAGATTGATTCCATCTTTGTATTATTATCTTGTAGCTCGTTTATAGTTTCCTCTAGCTTTTGACTCATTATGTTAAAATTATTATATAATATTCCAATCTCATCATCATTGGTGAAGTATACCTTTTTTCCATATTCGCCTTGTGAAATCTTTTTTGTAGCTTCAGTAAGCTCAATTATTGGGTCTGTTATACTCTTCATATATTTAATTCCTAAAAAGAAAGCAACCAAAATTCCAAGTATAGCAGATATTGAAAAATATTTTACCAATGAACTATTAAAGTCATTGATATCTTTTAGCTCCACTGATAAACGTATAACCTTTATTTTATTTTCAGATTTACTGAATGGAAGCGCTACATATAGCATATCATGCCCAAGAGTTTTACTATATCTTTTACTAGTACCAATATATCCTTTAAACGCTTCCTTTATCTCAGGTCTATTTCCATGGTTATCTAATGTTTCTTCATCAGCATCAGAATCAAAAATCACATTTCCATCTTTATCTATTAGTGTAATCCTCGTGTTAATCTCATTAGAAAACTCATTTACTATACTACTCAACTGTGCATTGTTAATATTATGCTGTTGTTCCAGAAAATTGGTTATAAGTTTAGCATTTGTAATTAACTTATCCTCTACATTATGCAGATAATTAGATTTTAGTAAACTTAGTGTTAATATACCTGTTGTAAAGATTGCTATTAATATTAATATTACAAAACTTATCAAAATTTTCTTTCTCATATATACCCCTCTACCTCATTTTATATCCTACACCTCTTATAGTTTCTATATATTTTGGATCTTTGTCATTGTCTTCAATTTTTCTTCTTAAATGTCGTATATGAACATCAACTGTTCTAGTTTCTCCATAATAATCATATCCCCAAACCTCATCAAGTAAAAAGTCTCTTGATAAAACTTTTCCTCTATTACTAGCTAATAACTTTAATACTTCAAACTCCTTAAGAGTTAATTCTAACACTTGGTCTTTTTTAGTTACCTCATGCTTTTCTGTATCGATAACTATATCACCAATTTTTATAACTGGTTGTTCTTTTTTATTTGCATCGCTACTTCTTCTTAATACAGCTTTTATTCTAGCAATTAGCTCCTTAACGCTAAACGGTTTTGTAACATAATCATCTGCCCCAAGCTCAAGTCCTAATACTTTATCAGTTTCTTCGCTTCTCGCTGTCAGCATAATTATTGGTATTTTTTCTGTATCGGAATCTTTCTTAAGCATTTTACATACATCTATACCATCTATCTCTGGTAACATTAAATCTAAAACAATCAAATCAGGACTTTCTTCTTTTACTTTTTTAAATGCATCTTTACCATTAAAAGCAGTTACTACTTTATAACCATGCTTCTCTAGATTAAAATTAATAAGCTCAACAATATGCTCTTCGTCGTCTACAACAAGTATTTTTGCGTATTTCATTTAAAGAACCTCCTTATTTTAGTTAAGCTTTATTATTGCAGCCATCCTTCCCGTCTCTCCTAATTCTTTTCTAAAGGAAAACAGTAATTCTGTATGGCAGCTAGTGCATATTTCACTTACAATTATATTTCTATCTAAAATACCTATCTCCTGCAAAGCTTGTTTATTTGCTTCCCATAGATTAAGATACCATTTACCTTCACCGCTTGGTTTCATCAAATTATTAAGGTTTGTAAAGTTTTTGTTAAATTTTTTATACACATCGTCTCCTACTACATAACAGCAAGGGCCTATTGAAGGTCCAATCCCCACAAGTATATCTTTAGGAGCACAATTATATTTCTTGGTCATTAAATCAACCATCTTACTAGCAATCTTATTTACAGTCCCTCTCCATCCAGCATGAGCTAATCCTATAACTTTTTTCTTAATATCTAGATAGAATAATGGTACGCAGTCAGCATAAAAAGTAAAAAGTGTGATATCTCTTTTATTTGTTATTAATCCATCAATACCTTGTTTCATTAATTTTCTATTATCTATTCCATTATATTCTTCATTACCTTCAATAATTTCTATATTAGTAGTGTGTAGCTGATTAGATACTACTATATCATCTATAGTACTATCCATTAATTTTATAATCCTATTAAAATTCTCTGTTATATTTTCATTATCATCTCCTGTATTTATACCTAAATTTAAACTTTCGTATGGACCTGGACTAACTCCCCCAAATCGAGTTGTAAACATATGTTTAACTAGACCTGTTTTTTCAAACCTTGGTATTGAGTAATATTTGATTCCATTTACTTCTTTTAATACGAATCCTTTATCGGTATTCATAAAATCTCATTCCTTCCTATACAATAAAAAAGGACTCAACCAAATCCTCTATCAATAAATTAATACTAATTCAAATAATAAAAATTATAATACCTTGTTTATATTGAGGATTTATAGTGAGTCTTACTGTTTAATGTAAGAACATTATATATTTACTTTTCATCCAGTAATTTCTTTAATTCGTCCATAAAAGTGTTTATATCCTTAAACTGTCTATAAACTGACGCAAATCTAACATAAGCTACTTCATCAATATTCTTAAGCTTATTCATAACCATTTCTCCAATGTCTTTTGTTGTCACTTCTTTTTCCATTAAATTGTACAATACTTTTTCTATATCATTAACTACTTTTTCCATTGTATTAATAGACACTGGTCTCTTTTCACAAGCTCTTATAATCCCATTTAATAATTTGCTTCTATTATAAGGCTGTCTTGTGCCATCTTTTTTAACAACAACAAGTGGGATTTCTTCAATTTTCTCATAAGTTGTAAAACGCTTCTTACAGCTTATACATTCCCTTCTCCTTCTAATAGCCTGTCCTTCATCTGTAGGTCTCGAATCAACAACTTTTGTTTCATAATAGTCACAAAAAGGACATTTCATCTACTATCACCTTCATTACTAAATTTATAAGTTCAGGTTCATTATATTATATTTTTTTAACGTTGTCCAATAAAAAAATTTTACTAATTAATCGTCTTCTGTTTTATTAGGTGGATTATAACCTTGTAAATTCAAATCTACCAATATTACATCTGAACCAATTTTAATTATATTATCCCATTTTATTACTATATCATCATTTTTATTAAATATTCTAAATCCTTTCTCAAGACTAGGTAAAATTATTGCATTTATTTTTCCTTCATTAAGATCCACATCTATATCCACTATCATACCTAATCTAGTACCATCCTTAATATTTATAACCTCTTTTTCTTTTAAGTCCGATGTTTTTACTAAATCAGATGTACTAACCATTATCTCACCTTCTTATAATAATTTTATCTATTATAATTGTATATGCACTTGTCTTATTTTATTACTACTAATTCATTTTATTTACCTTTTAGTGAGCATAATGGAAATGTCCCCCTTTAATTTTATTTTAAATAAGTTTTTTCATATGCCTTAAAGCTGCTTTCTCTAGTCTTGATACCTGAGCCTGTGAAATTCCTATTTCATCAGCTACTTCCATTTGTGTCTTTCCTTCATAGAATCTTAGATTTAAAATGAGTTTTTCTCTACTACTTAATTTTCTTAACCCTTCTCTTAATGCTATTCCTTCAAGCCAAGTTTCATCTTCGCTTTTCTCATCACTTACTTGGTCCATTACATATATAGCATCACCACTATCATGATAAATAGGCTCAAATAAAGATATTGGGTCCTGTATAGCATCCAGTGCAAAAACTACTTCTTCTTTAGGTAAATTTAACTCTTTTGCAATTTCTGATATTGTTGGTTCTTTTGAATTTTTATTAATTAATTGGTCCCTTACTTGTAATGCTTTATATGCAATATCTCTTAGAGATCTACTTACCCTTATAGAATTGTTATCTCGTAAATATCTTCTTATTTCACCTATAATCATAGGTACAGCATAAGTAGAAAACTTTACATTCTGAGATAAATCAAAATTATCAATAGCTTTAATTAAACCAATACATCCAACTTGGAACAAATCATCAACAGGTTCTCCTCTTTTGTTAAACCTTTGAATAACACTAAGAACTAATCTTAAGTTGCCTCTTATAAACTCTTCTCTAGCTGATAAATCACCTGCATGTATACGTTTGAATAGCTTTTTCATTTCTTTATTTGTCAATACAGGTAATTCAGATGTATTTACTCCACAAATTTCAACTTTGTTTATATGCATTTATTATCTTCATTCCTTTCTTGATGTTTTGCCCCTTTTCAACTAAAATTATTGCCTTTTTATACATTTTTATTCACAACTTAAAGTAATTCTTTAAGTTTTCATTTGGTAATTTATTACATAAAAAAGGACACACAAAGGTGCCCTTTAAATCATTCTACTTATATCTTTTTTTAATCGTTTTATAATCCTTTTTTCCAGTCTTGATATATAAGACTGTGATATTCCTAATAAGTCCGCAACTTCTTTTTGAGTTTTTCCTTCTTCTCCCTGCCTTAGACCAAACCTTAGTTCCATTATCTTTTTCTCTCTATTTGAAAGCTTCTGAATTGATTGGTTTAACAATTCTCTATCTACCTCTTCTTCTAAGTATTTAAATATAATGTCTCCTTCAGTTCCTAATATGTCGGATAATAATAATTCATTACCATCCCAGTCAATATTTAAAGGCTCATCAAAGGAAATCTCAGATTTAGTTTTACTATTACGCCTTAAATACATCAAAATTTCGTTTTCTATACATTTAGACGCATATGTTGCTAACTTTATTTTTTTATCCGGTTTAAAAGTATTCACAGCTTTTATTAGCCCTATAGTACCAATAGAAATTAAATCTTCAACCCCTACACCTGTATTTTCAAATTTTCTAGCTATATATACTACTAGTCTTAAATTTCTTTCAATAAGTTTTGATTTAACATGTTCATTATCTTCTTCTTTTAACTTTGAAACTAAATAAGCTTCTTCCTCAGGAGTTAAGGGAGGGGGTAATATTTCACTTCCACCGATATAATAAATGTCCTTATCTTCTAATATATTAAATTTACTGAATATTTTAATAAGCCATAGTCTAAATTTAAATTTTAGTTTAGTATATATATATCCCAAATTACCACCTCCTAATTAATTCAGAATTTCTGGATGTAAAAGTGCCATATATTTTTCATCAGTAGATAGTTTATTGTTATATATTCCAACTATTATATCTGAGATTACTTTTTGCTCATTTTCATCATCTATTACAACATTATCTGGCTTAAATCCTACTAACATCCCATTATCCTTTCCTATTGACTTAAATGGTATAAGTCTGAAGTTTACTTCTGCCTTTGTCTGTAACATAACTGCTGAAATTGTTTCTAAACTATTTTCCTTATATGTTGTAAAAACATTCTGTATCTCTTTAGGTAATAAACTCTTTATAGCTGAAAACTGTACTATAATAACTGGAACTTCAGTAATTGGGTCTTTTAATGAATTACCTGTATCAATTAAAGCAGTTAATGCTACTTTTTTATCGTTTAACTTTATTGTTATAGGAACAAATACTTTATCTTTACTAAATGTACCTTGTATATACCCCCATGTTGTTTTAAATAATATCCATGACATAACAATAGCTATAGTCAATAGCCTAATAGGAAATTCTTTAATATAGAATATCCCTCTCCCTGTTACTACATCTCCTTTAGTTAAATAAAATAATGCCAATGCGGCACCAGCAAATACAAAAGAAACAACATAAAAAGTTGCAATTAGTTTAATAAATTTTCTCAGCTTATAAGGTGTAAAGGCAATTATAATTATCAATACTGAAACAGAAGCTTTAATTGTAAATCTAGTCATAAACATTAACGAAGGATAAAAAACTACCAGTGTATATAATGCACCTATCAATGAAGCAATAAAAAGTTTTAACTTGCTGGTCTCTGTTTTAGTAAAGTACTTCGTTAAATATAGTATTATATAATTTATGACTAAGTTCTCTAATATGAGATATTCAGCATAGACATACACTTCGTAACTCTCCTTATTATACATTTCCCCCTACTTAACTCATATTCAGTTGTCCTTATTTTTATGTCTATTATATAATAAGTTGTATTAAAAAAATGTCATAAGCTGAAGTCGAAAAAAATCCCTTTTCCTCAAAAGAGGAAAAAGGGATTTTTATCTGTTTCTTTGTCTTAAAAATGTTGGTATATCTAAATCGTCATCAATCTCAAATTCATCATTATCCTTTTTATCTGTATTTAGATTTTGCTTTCTATTCTCTTTGCCATCTACTTTCTTTTCTTCCTTAACATTATTTTCACTAAATCCTGTAGCAATTACGGTAATTTTTATATCATCTTTAAGATTTTCATCAATTCCAGCTCCAAAAATTATATTTGCATCTGGGTCAACTGATTCTCTAATAAGGTCAGCTGCCTCATTAACTTCAAATAATCCTAAGTTTGGACCTCCTGTAATATTTAATAATACTCCTTTAGCACCTTCTATAGATGTTTCTAATAAAGGACTTTGTATAGCTTGTTTAGCTGCTTCAGTAGCTCTACTTTCTCCACTTGCTCTACCTATTCCCATGTGAGCGAGTCCTTTTTCTGTCATTATAGTTTTTACATCGGCAAAGTCTAGATTTATTAAAGCTGGTACAGCTATAAGATCAGATATACCTTGTATACCTTGTCTTAAAACATCGTCAGCAACTTTAAATGCATCCATGATTGAAGTTTTCTTTTCAACCACCTGTAATAATCTATCATTAGGTATTGTAACTAGAGTATCAACTCTACTTTTTAAATCTTGTACTCCTTTTTCAGCATGAATCATCCTTCTTCTTCCTTCAAACATAAATGGTTTAGTTACAACACCTACAGTTAATATTCCCATCTCTTTAGCTATTTCAGCCACAACTGGAGCTGCACCTGTACCTGTGCCTCCACCCATACCAGCTGTTATGAATACCATATCAGCACCTTTTAAAATTTCAAGAATATCATTTCTACTTTCTTCTGCAGCTTTTTTTCCTATTTCAGGATTAGCTCCCGCACCTAATCCTTTTGTCAATTTTTCTCCTATTTGTATCTTATATTCTGCTTTTGAATATGCTAAAGCCTGTTTATCAGTATTAATAGCAATATATTCAATTCCTTTAACATCAGCTTCTATCATTCTATTAACAGCGTTATTTCCGCCGCCACCAACACCTATAACTTTTATTCTTGCAAATTGTTCTACATCTACATCAAATTCAAACACGTTATTACCCCCTTATGTATTACGTTTATTAAAAGTATTCTTTCCAGACTTTTTTTACTAAAGATGTAAGTTTGTTGTTGTTTTTTGTTTTTGACCTATAATTTGATTTTATAGCTTCAGTATTACTATATTCTATATAATATTTAAATTTCCTCTTATAAACATAATTAATAATACCAACTGCAGTAGAATAAATTGGTTCATTAGCCACTAATTCATTTGGCTTACCAATTCTTACTGGTAATCCTAATCTTAAACCAGCCAATTTCTCGATACCCTTTAAATAACTAACTCCACCTCCAGTAATAACTGCACCTGCTAACAGTTGCTTTTTTAATTTATTTTTATGTAATTCTTTGTCAATAAGCTCAAAAACTTCACCTACTCGTGCTTCTATTATTTCTGATAATTGATATTTAGAAACCTTTATCTCTTTGTTTAGTCCAATTGGATTAATTTCTATTACATTATCATTATTATCTTCTGTATACTCTACTGCTCCATACCTCCTCTTTATCTCTTCACTTTGTTTAAATGGTATTCTAAGCCCAATTGATAAATCGTTAGTGATATGATTTCCTCCTACTAAAAGTATATTTGAATATATCAAACGATTTTTTTTAAATATAGATATATCGCTAGTTCCTGCACCAATATCTATTAATAATACACCTAATTCTTTCTCATCATCCGTCAAAACAGAATTAGCTGTAGCTAAAGGCTCCATAAATATACCTACTACGTCTATACCTGCTTTATTAATGCTTTTAATAAGATTTTGTGTAGTAGTAACCGAAGCAGTAACGATATCTGCTTCCACTTCTAATCTTGTTCCAACCATACCTGTTGGGTCTTTAATTTCATCATAACCATCTACTATATATTGATTTGGTATCACATCTATTATTCTCTGGTCTTGGGGGACTGATATGATTGTAGCTGAAGTTATAACTCTTTCAATATCCTCAAGGGATATTTCATTATCATCACCAGAAACAGCTATCATTCCTTTATTACTAACAATTCTAGAATAGCCTCCTGGGATATTTATATAGGCTTCTGTTACCGTTACATCAGCCATATTTTCAGCTTGTTCAACTGCATTAATTACCCCTTTAGTAGTAGATTCTATATCAACAACTACACCTTTTTTTATACCATTACAGTCACTCTTTCCCATTCCTATTATTTGGACTTGTCCATTTTTATCCTTTCCAGCAATGATTGCACAGACTTTAGATGTTCCTAAATCTATAGAAGTAAAAAAGTCTGTCATATTCCCCCCCCTTTAATTAAACCAGAACATACAAATTAATATACGAGCTTATAAATATATTACTCTTTCACTTATGCTATTTATTAAAATAAAACCTTCTAATAATAGCAAAATTTTGGAATAATCTGCTACCAAACGCAAAAATAGCAGCATAGTAAAGTGGTACCCCTAAACGGTCACCTACATAAGCCAAAAAAGCTGCTAATATAGCATTTCCAAAAAAACCTGATATAAAAATCTTAGCATTAAACTTATTCTCTAAATTAGCTCTGATACCACCAAAAACTGAATCCAAACAAGCTAAGATACCTACTGATATATATAAGGAATAACTTGGATTATATGTTATCGGTAAAATGAATCCAATGATACCACCTATTAACAGTCCTATGATTGCTACTAGCATTTATTCACCTTCTTTATTTATTGGTTTTACATACTCAAATTCTGGTTTCTTAAAATACCTAGGTATGGGAATATCATCACTCTGTATTGTCTCGAGCTTAATACCAAAAAACTCTTTTAATTCCCATCCATAAGTATTAGGTGCATTAACTGCAGCTGATAAAAGCTTCGGGTCACCAATTGCTTTTATTATAAAGGGTGCTCCTATTTCTTCATCATTTATTTTTATTACGTTACCTCCACATATTATTCCTGAATCAGCAGTTAGTCTTTTACCATTAATACTTATTGCTTCTGCACCCGCAGCTATTAAATCATTCACAATTAAAACCACATCTAAATCATGTACAATATATAAATTAAGGTCTTCACCTTCTTTGTAGCCATCATGATTATCATCTAATCTAATCATAATTCCAGGACCATGAACATCTGTTGTTCCTGAAAGCATTTTTAGCTGTTCTAATTCTTGTTCTAAAACGGTACTAATACTTCCTTTTTCTTTAACGGCATTTTTATAATTATCTAATTCTTTTTTCTTTTGTTCTATCATTTCTCTTAAATCCTGTATCTCTTGTCGATTATTTTGTATTGAATTTTTCATCATTTGTATAGAATTAATCGATACCAACGAATATTGCTGAGTATTATGTAACATATTAGTTATTAAAAAATAGCCAAGAATTCCAGACAAAAAAAATATTATCATTTGGTTCATAATTTTTTTTTGCATACTAACCCTCCTAAGGGCTAATTAGATAAACCTTTAAATGGTTTTGCATATTTAAATTCTTTATTTTTTGTATATCTTGGTATTTCTATGTCCTTCTCTGTCTTTATTTGAACATCGAAGTCTAGCTTTTTCATTCTCCATATTATACCACCTGGAAAATTAAGTGCTGATTCTAATGTTTGCATATGTCCAATTGCTTTAATCACAAAAGGTGGCACAAAGGGAACACCATTAATGTTTATATGATTACCTACTGGAATTATTTCAGTGAAGTTTGTATATCGTTGGTCGTTTATAGAGATAGCTTCTGCTCCAGCTGCATTTAAACTACTTACAATTTCTAATAACATATCATATCTATATACTAGGTTGCTAGTTGTATCTCCATATTGAACATCCATAGGAGGATCATCAATTATTATTACTACACCTGGACCGTGAACATCTTCATATCCAGCTAATATTTTATACTTCATTATATCCTGAGATAATCTTTTAACATATACACTTTCTTCTGATGCATTTTTTTCATATTCTTTTAATCTTGCTTCTAGACTCTGTAGTTCTTTCAGTAATTTATCTTTTTCATCTTTATGGGCCTTTAGTTCAATGGCCAACTGTTGTGCTCTCTGGCTAGGAATAACATTATCTGTTGCTTTATTTATTGTTTTAAATTGCACAGCAAGTACTATTCCTAAAATTATACATATAAACATAATTGATACTTTACTTTTCAAATTATCCATTTTAATCCCCCTACATGGTATCTTGTCTAAATATAGGATTATCGCCCTTAGTAAAATCTATCATACCTTTTAGTTCTAAGTTTTCTTCTTCTCTCTTTTTTAATATTTCTTTGGTAAATTCTAATTTATATTTTACATTATCTTGAGCATTAAGCGCAACTTTCGTACCCGTTTTTAAAGCAATTACTAATATAGACTCATCATTCATTGTTACGTAATCAATCATTTCTATCATGTCTACATCTTCACACTTTTTTACAAGTTCTATTATACCATTTATATTTTGGTTTTCTTCTAAAATAATTTTTTCTCCTTTAGTTATATTCTTTACCTTTAATCCTCTAACTTTTACTAATGTGGTATCTTTCTTCTCAGCTAATATGTCTAAAACGATACCTTCTTCATCTAAATATATATATGAGCTGACACACGGAATTGTAATTATTTCTTTCCTTTCTTCTATATTTATTAAAATTCTATTTGGTATTTTTCTATAAATATCAACTTTCTTAATATATGGATGCAATAATAAATTTTTCTCAGCTTGTTTAACATTAATTTTAAATATATTTTCATTTTCCATTATTCCTGAAGCTAAAATTACTTTTTCTTTATTTAATACATTATTGCCTATAACTTCAATTTTAGACACTTGAAAAAAAACTGTTTTAGTAAATAATATCAAAAAAATTGAAATAGTTAAAATCATCATTATAAACATTAAACCATTCTTCTTTTTTCTAATCTTTCTATCTATACCCCTATTTCTTTTCATTATATCTTACCTCCATTAGTGCTTGTCCATTTAATAATAGCAGCTAAAAGCTGCTTATTCTTTCTTTATGTCAGCTCCTAAGCTTGCTAGTTTTTTGTGAAAATCATCATATCCTCTTTCTATATGGTATATATTATTTACTTTAGTAACACCTTTAGCTGCTAGTCCTGCAAGAACTAAGCTTGCTCCACCTCTTAAATCCTTTGCACTAACGTTTGCACCAGTAAGTTCTTTAACTCCTTTTACGACAGCAACTTTCCCTATTGTTTTTATATTGGCTCCCATTCTAACTAACTCTTCAACATGCTTAAATCTATTTTCAAAAATTGTTTCACATATTACACTAGTCCCTTTTGCTAAAGTAAGCATAGCCATAACCTGTGCTTGCATATCTGTTGGAAAACCTGGATAAGGCAATGTTCTTACTGATTCTAGTGGAAGTATGTTTTTCGGTCCAATAATCTTTAAAGTTGTACAGTTACTATAAACCATACATCCCGCTTCTCTTAATATCGCAATAATAGATTGAATATGCTCCACTTCTATATTCTTTAAAATTACTTCGCCTCCAGTAATAGCTGAAGCTACCATATAAGTACCTGCTACTATTCTGTCTGGTATTACAGTATGTTCAACAGTAGATAAACTTTTAGTATTTTCAATTCCCTCTACTCTAACTACACTAGTTCCTGCTCCATATACTTTGCACCCTGCAGCATTCAAAAACTTCTGTAGGTCCTGTAACTCTGGCTCCCTAGCAGCATTTCTAATTATTGTTGTACCTTTAGCTCTCACTGCTGCTAATATTATGTTCTCAGTTGCTCCTACGCTTGGGTAATCTAACTGTATCTCGCAACCTTTAAGTTCCTCTGCTTTACAGTGTATAAAGCCATGTGCTTCTTCTATGCTTACTCCCATTTCTTTTAAGGCTTTTAAATGTAAATCAATAGGCCTAGGACCAATCTCACAACCACCTGGATAACTAATTGTCACTTCTCCACATCTTGATAACATAGCACCCATAAGTATTATCGATGAACGCATTTGTCTAACTAAATCTTCAGGAACATCGATTTTATTTAGTGCTCTAGAATCAACAGTAACCATATTATCTATCCTTTTAGCCTTACAGCCAATAGACCTTAATATCTTTATCATCATTTCAACATCTCTTAAATTTGGAACATTAAACATTGTAGATACATTATCTAATATAACTGTACTTGCTAAAATAGGTAGCACTGCATTTTTAGCTCCATCTACAAAAACTTCACCAACTAATCTATTGCCACCCTTTATTATATATTTACTCATTTCTACACCTCCAGAATATGCTCATAAACGTTGTGATAATTTGAATATATAATTATTTTATGCATATTCTCAAGAGGTGTTACTTTCAGTTTTCTGAGTCTAATTACTAAAAAAATAATTTAATCATATTAATTCTATTTCTTAACAACTATTAACTCTTTTATTATCTGTAATATCCTATCAGTAGAATCAGTTACTCCTAATTCTTTACTTCTTACAGCCATGTGTGATAATTTATTTTTATCTCTTATTAAGTTGTTTATAGTTTCATTTAACTTATGTCCATTCAGTTCTCTTTCTAGTATAACTACACTAGCACCTTTATTTTCAAGAGCTCTAGCATTATATTCCTGATGATTTTCCGCTGTATAACTTTTTGGTATCAATATTGTTGGAACACCAACTGCTGTAACTTCTGCTATAGAAATTGCTCCAGAACTAGTTATTACTAAATCTGCAGCAGCAAGTGCCTTAGGTGCTTCAAAGAAGTAAGATACAACTCTTATATTGCTATCAGATAAATCAATCCCTCTATTTTTTAACTCTTTCATAAAGTTTTCATAAAACCTTTTTCCTGTTACATGTAATATTTGAACATCTTTACTATCCATATTCTTTTCTATTACATCTAGCATTGCTTCATTTAATTTTTTTTGTCCGCCACTTCCACCTACTGAGTAAATGAAAGGTTTACTTTTATCTATACTTAATGATTTATAGGCGTCTTCTTTAGTTGTTGTTATCACATCATCTCTTACTGGATTACCAGTTATTATTACTTTATCTGGATACTTAAAATATTTTTTTGATTCTTCAAAGCTACCTGCAATTTTATTAACAAATCTAGATAGTATTCTGTTAGTTACACCTGGAAAAGCATTTTGTTCATGTATTAAAGTTGGTATATTCTTAAGTGATGCAATCAAAACCACAGGACCACATACATAGCCCCCCGTACCTATTACTATATCAGGAGAAAAATCTTTTATAATTTTCCGTGCATCATTAAGACCTAAAAATAATTCTTTAGTTGATTTAAGGGTATCAACTGAAAGTTTTCTTCTAAAACCTTTCACTCTTATTGTTTTAAATTTAAATCCTTCCTTTGGAACTAATTCCCTTTCTAGTCCTTTTTCAGTACCTACATATAATATTTCAGCATTTTTGTACTTCTGTTTTATCTTTTTTGCAATAGCAAGAGCTGGATATATATGACCTCCAGTTCCTCCTCCTGATATTAAAAATCTCATTATTCTCAACTCCTATCCAAATCAGTATGTCTTGATATATTTAGTAAGATTCCAACCGCAGACATAAACACTAATAAAGAAGTACCTCCATAACTTACAAAAGGTAATGGAATCCCCGTTGGAGGCATAGAAGATGTAACAACTGCAATATGTATAATTGCTTGAACTGTAATAAGGGATACTATACCTGCCGCTAACAAACAACCGAACAAATCATCTATATTTATTGCTATTCTAATACCTCTCCATATAACTATCAAAAATAGAATTATAACTGTAACACATCCAATAAACCCTAATTCCTCTCCTATAATAGCGAAAATAAAGTCATTATACGGTTCAGGAATATAGAAAAACTTTTGTCGACTTTTCCCCAGTCCTAATCCAAAAACTCCACCTGAACCTAATGCATACAATGATTGTACCACTTGCCAACCTATCGTATCTATGTATTTAAACGGGTCTAAAAAAGCTATAATTCGCTTAAGCCTAAATGGCTCTAAATAAATTGCAAATGCTACACCTGCTGTACCTAGTATACCCATAATAGCTATATGTAGTTTTCTCATCCCTGCTATAAACAAAATAGCCATTAAACTTAGTCCTAATGTAGCACTTGTACTTAAGTCCTTCTGTATAACAATAGCACCACAAGAAATCCCTATTATAACAAGTGAAGGTAATAAACCTTTTTTAAAACTTTTTATTTTTTCTTTTTTTCGAGCTAAAAAAGAAGTTAAATAAATAATAGAACCTAGTTTCATAGCTTCAGAAGGCTGAAAAGTAGTAAAGCCTAAATTAATCCATCTTTTAGCTCCATTTATTTCTACTCCTAAAGGAGTAAAAATTAAAAATGACAGTGCAATGCAAGCTAAAAAGATAATCTTAGACAATTTTTTAAATCTCCAATAACTAAAATTCATGAAAAAAAACATTGTAATTAAACCAATAATCCCAAACAATAACTGTTTCTTTAAAAAATAATATCCATCATTCATTTTATAATACGCTTCTGGATAACTAGAACTAAATACCATAATAATACCTATAAAAACAAGTAAAATTGTGGCTATCATTAAAGAAAAATCACTGGCTCTCCTTTTAGACATTCTAATGCCCCCTCAATTTTTCGACTTCGCTTTTGAAGTCTTTCCCCCTTTCTTCATAGCTATTATACATATCCCAACTAGCACATGCGGGGGATAAAACTACATTATCTCCTTTTTCACTTATATCAAACGCCTTATTTACAGCTTTTCTCATATTATCTACTATATATATATTATTGAACCCATGTCTTATTGCAGTTCCTTTTATTTTTTCGGCTGTTTCACCTAATAAAATCAACGCTTTAACTTTACCATTGAAGCTTTTAATAAACTCATCAAACTCACTACCTTTATCTAAACCTCCTGCAATTAATATAATTGGCTTGTTAATTGCCTCTATTGCTCTAATTGAAGCATCTGGATTAGTTCCTTTAGAATCGTTATAAAATTTTATGCCATCTATTTCTTCAACAAACTCTAGTCTGTGCTCTACTCCTTCAAATGTATAAAGTGTTTCTTTTATACATTCAATCGGAACACCCATTAACCAACCAACACATACTGCAGCAAGTGAATTTTCTACATTATGTTTTCCTGGAATTTTTATATCTTTATATTTTATAACCTTTTTACTTACTTCCCCATCATCGATTACTATATAGTCTCCATCAATATACACACCTTTATCTAGCTTTTTTTTCTGACTGAAATATATTACGTTAGACTTTATTTCTTTTTCTAAATTTCTAAGTATTCCATCGTCATAATTTAATACAGTAAAATCTGCATTCCCTTGTTTTTTGAATATTTTTTTCTTAGCATTAATATAGTTTTCAAAGGATTTATGCCATTTTAGATGGTCAGGAGTAATATTTATAATCACACTAACTTTAGGTTTGAAATATTTAGTGCTTTCTAACTGAAAGCTACTTGTTTCAATAACAAATATATCTTTATCTTCACAATTAACAACTTCCCAAAGTAATCCAACTCCGATATTGCCTGCTACTTTACAATTCTTTCCACAGTTTTTAAAAAGCTCACCTATCAAAGTTGTAGTGGTAGTTTTACCATTTGTTCCTGTTATAGCTACAAAAGGGTTTTTAGCTATTCTATAAGCTAATTCTATATCTGTTATTACTTCTATTCCTAATTCGTTAGCCTTATGTAATAATGGCACTGTCAAAGGCACCCCTGGACTTTTTACAATCAAATCTATGTTACCTAACTTTATGTCATTATTCCCTAGTTTATAAACAACATCTAAACCTTCTAATTCCTTTAAATTGCTTTTTAAGTCTTCTTCTGTTTTGGAATCATTTACAATGACATTTGCTCCTAGTTTAACTAATGCTTTAGTTGTAGATACTCCACTTACTCCTAGTCCTAGAACTAAAACATTTTTATTTTCTAATTCCATATTAATCACCTACTTTACAATTTTCCTACTTCAAACTATATAAACCAATCAAACACAAAATAACTGTCACTAACCAAAATACTGCAACAACTTTTGTTTCCTTCCATCCACCAACTTCAAAGTGATGGTGTAATGGACTCATTCTAAATACTCTTTTTCCAGTAAGTTTATATGATGTTACTTGTATAATCACAGACAAAGCTTCAGCGAAATATATACCTCCAACAATCGGAATAATTAATGGTAGATTAAGTAAAATAGCAACTGCTGATACTGCTCCTCCTAAAGCTAATGAACCAGTATCGCCCATAAATACTTTAGCCGGATGGGCATTATGTCTCAAGAAACCTAAACATGCTCCTGCTAATGCAGCACAAAAAATAGCAATACTATATAATTCTTCGTTATATAGTCCCTGATTTATTGCTATCAAACTAAAAAATGCTAATACTATTAAAGTAACACCTGCAGCTAATCCATCGACACCATCTGTCAGATTAACACTATTTACAGTACCAACTACTACAAAAGCTATAAACGGTACATATAACGGACCTAAATCTATTGTAGTCTTTAAAAATGGTACAATGACTTTTGTTCCTATAGGTGAAGTATTAGAATGATATATAGCTAAAATCACAGCTAATAATATTTGTCCTATTAACTTTTGGTATGCTCTTAAACCTAATGACCTTTTAAGAACAACCTTAATGAAATCATCTATAAACCCGATAAGACCAAAGCCTAAAGTGGCTAAAAGTAATACATACATTTTTTCATTTACAATACCCGATGTTAAAGAAGTAATTAATAAAGCTGCTATTATCATAATACCTCCCATAGTAGGAGTACCACTTTTCTTAAGATGAGTCTTAGGACCTTCTTCTCTTACACTTTGTCCAACTTTAAGTCTTTTCAACATTGGTATAATGATAGGACCTAGTATTAATGTAATTGTAAGTGAAATAAAAATCACACGTATTATGTCTTTATAGTCTATCATATCTTTTTTCTCTCCTTTTTCTATTTTGTTCTTTAGTAAACTTTATTAATTTATTTCTTTTAATATTTCTAATACTATTTCTTTTTCATTAAATGGTATCCTTTTATTTCCTATTATTTGATACATTTCATGTCCTTTTCCAGCTAATAAAATAACATCATTCGGTTGACTATTTTTTAAAGCATATCTAATTGCTTCTTTTCTATCTGTAATAGCTACATATTTGCCATCTAATCGTTCAATACCCTCAATAATATCTTCTATAATCTTATTAGGTTCTTCTGTTCTAGGATTATCAGATGTAACAATACTTAAATCACTGTATTTAGCAGCTACCTCTCCCATTAGCGGTCTTCTTGTTCTTGGTCTATCTCCACCTGCTCCAAATACTATTATTTTTCTTCCTTTTGCAAACTGAGATATAGTTTCCATAACTTTTTCTAACCCATCCGGTGTATGTGCATAGTCTATAATTACAGTAAAGTCTTTATCTGTTGGTACTACCTCAAACCTACCCTTCACTCCTTTAACTGATTCTAAACCTTCTTTAATATTTTCTAACTCTATATTATAAGCATAACCACATGCAGCAGCTGCTAACCCATTATATACACTAAATAAACCAGGTATATTCATTTTTATATCTATCTCTCCCTTAGGAGTAATTAATTCAAAACTTACCCCTTCAGCTGAATATACTATATTATCAGCAATTATATCAGCATTACTATCAGTTCCATAAGTTAATAATGGTACATCTAACTTTCTAATTTTACTAGATATTTTTTTACCATATTTATCATCTATATTTATAATATTAAAATTCTTAGTTTTATAGAATAATTTAGCTTTAGCATTTAAGTAGTTTTCTATACTTTTATGAAAATCTAAATGGTCCACAGATAAATTAGTAAATATACCAACATTAAAATCACAAAAGGCTACTCTATCTAATTCTAGTGAATGCGAAGAAACTTCCATAATGCAAGTATCTAGCCCAGTATTCACCATATCGTTTAGAATACTTTGTAAATCTAATGATTCAGGTGTAGTATTATTAGTGCTAGTCACTTTATTTTCAATAACACTTCCTATAGTACCTATAATTCCTGTTTTTCTTTTACAAGCATCAAATATAGATTTAATTAAATAAGTAACACTTGTTTTTCCGTTTGTACCAGTTACCCCTATAACATTGATTTTCGAAGAGGGTCTGTCGTAAAAAGTAGATGAAACTTTCGCTAGAGCTTTTCTGCTGTTATTTACTTTAATCACAGTTATATTTTTATCTAATTGAACATCCCTTTCAACTATTACAGCCTTAGCACCTTTTTCAATTGCATCATTTATGTATTTGTGCCCATCAGTTTTAAATCCAACTATCGCTACAAATAGACTTCCATTCACTACTTCCCTTGAATCATAAGTAATATCAGTTATATCTTTAGTTAAGTCTCCTATAACATCTATTAGTTCTAATTTTCTAATTAGGTCTTTTAATACCATATAAGCTACTCCTCTCAAATCTATTCTATAGTTACCAAAGTACCTATTAGATAATAACATATTTTTATAATCTTTAGTAGTGTATTTAAAAGGCAACTTCCAAACAATGGATGATTTGCTTGAAGTTGCCCATTTTTACTGCTTTCGACTACCAAATTCTACTTCTATAACCGAATTATAATCAACTTCTGCTCCCGGTTTTGGATTTTGATTAATAACCTTTCCATTTCCTTTGAATTTATAATCTAAATTCAATTCATTTAATAATTTTGTAACTTCATCCATAGATTTACCTGTTAAACTAGGAACTACAACTTTATTGTTTTCTTTCCGTTTTGACTGAACGTATAATGTTATCATAGAACCTTTTTTAACTTTTGTATTAGGTAATGGAAACTGGTCTATAACAATAGCTTTTCTACTTACATTAGGTATTTCAGTGTTATGGTCAAGACCTGCTGATATTAACGTTCTACTTGCTTCACTTATAGTTTTATTTGTAACGTCAGGTACTGTAACCATAATTTCTTTTGACTCTGATATTTCTTTTTCTGTAAATTGTCGCTCTACATCTAAATACTTAAGAGTTTCTTCAATTACCTGACCTGCTACCGGAGCAGCAATTACACCACCATAATAAGCTCCATTACTAGGTTCATCAATTACAACCAAAGCTGTAATTTTAGGGTCATTTACTGGTGCAATTGCTACAAATGAAGCAATATATTTCCCACTTGCATATCTACCATCAATTACCTTTTGGGCAGTACCAGTTTTTCCCCCAACTCGATATCCAGGTACATAAGCATTTTTACCTGTTCCTTCCGAAACAACAGTTTCAAGTATTTTTAGTAGTGTTTCTGAAGTTTCTTCTGATATAACTCTCTTCTTTACTTCCGGCTCAAATTTATGTACAACTTTTCCTTCTACATCTACTAATTTCTTTACAATCATAGGTTGCATAAGCTTACCACCATTAGCCACTGCTGAAATCGCAGTAACTAATTGTATAGGTGTAACGGAAATACCTTGACCATATGATATTGTTGCTAACTCTACTTCCTTCATGTTATCAGGTCTACGAACTAAACCTGATTGTTCACCCGTTAAATCTATTCCTGTCTTCTCTCCAAAGCCAAAAGCCTTTATATATCTGTACATTGTTTCAGCGCCTAATCTTCTGCCTACCGTAACGAAGACCACGTTACAAGAGTTCTGAACACCTTCCACAAATGTTTCGTGGCCATGAGGATTATAGTATCTCCAGCACTTTAACTTAGCCCCTGGTATATCTGTAATATAACCGTTACAATAGAATTCACTTTCTGGTGTTACAATATTTTCTTCAAGTCCTGCTGCAGCAGTGATAATTTTAAACGTTGACCCTGGCTCATAACTATCATTAACCGCAAAATTTCTCCACATATCATACCATTTCTTCTGCTTTTCAGTTATAGGTAAGTTATTCCATTCTTCTTTTTTTTCTCCGTCTAACGGCACTCTAGGCTCGTTAGGGTCAAAATCAGGTTTTTGAGCCATAGCTAATATTTCCCCAGTATTTGGCTCCATTATTATAATCGACACTTTTTTAGCTTTGTTTTTTACTAGAGCTTCTAAAGCTGCCTTTTCTGCAAAATGTTGAATAGTTTCATCTAAAGTTAATACTAAACTAACTCCATCTTCAGGTTCATAAAATTTTTCATATCCGTAAGGTAGCTGTCTTCCTACAGCATCTGTAGTCATAACTAATCTTCCAGGAACACCTGTCAAATATTTATTATAGGTTCTTTCTACTCCATATAATCCTACCTGGTCTACATCGGTAAATCCTAAAATATATGATGCAAAGTTTCCAAAAGGATAATATCTTTTTGTATCATCTATTATTTTTATACCGTTTAAGTCCGCTTCTCTTAATTTTTCCGATTTATCTTTATCTATCCATCTTTTCAAAATGATGTAGTTAACTCTCTTAGTTATCTTTTTATAAACTTCATCTTTATCCATATCTAATATTTCTGACAGTATATTTGCTGTTCTTTTCGGCTCTTTCACATCTGCTGGTGTACAAACTACAGTATCAGTGTTAACACTAACTGCGAGTTTTTTACCTTTTCTGTCATAAATGATTCCTCTTTTTGCGTTAATAGTAATATCTCTCGCCCACTGTTCTAATGCTTCTTTCTTTAATTCTTCACCTTGAACTATCTGAATATAACCCAGTCGAGCTATCAACGCAAATATTGCAAAAGAAACCGCAAACAACATCACTATCAATCTTTTTTTAGTCTTGATAGTAGGTGATGCCATTTCTAATCCCCCTAATTATTATTCAATAAATCTAATCATTTTATCAAATATATTACCAAATGCATTTAAGAAAAATAAGTGTTTGCTATCTTTTTCATTGCTTGCTACTACTTTATTTTCACTACTATTTTTTACACTTACAAACACAGTTTGTTCTCTACTCGGATATACCATCCCTAATCTTTCTTTGGCTTGTTTTTCTATCCACTCTGACTCTTTTATCTTTTCAAGTTCTAACGCTAAAGCTTGTTTTTCTTTTTTTAAGTCAGTAATTTGTTTATCTAACTGTCTAATTTCTATTTCAGCATGTGTAATTTTAGCATATCTATAAAGTACAGTAAGAGCTAAACACATTACTAATAATGCAGTAGCGATTAATTTTAATCTCACACTTTTTTTCTTCCTTATCTTCGTATTTTCTCTTCTATGTTTTAAATATGTTACTTCCTTAACTTCTTTTTTCGCTACTAACAAATTTATTCACCCCTTTTATATTTTAGAACTTTAAACTTTCTCTCCAACTCTTAATTTTGCACTTCTCGACCTCGGATTTTTTTCAATCTCTTCTTCACTTGGAATAATCGGCTTTCTAGTAATAATTTTAAGTTCTCTTTTTTTGTTACATTGACAAACTGGTAAATCTGGTGGACATATACAATCCTTATTTAGTTCTTTAAATGTCCTCTTGACAATTCTATCTTCTAATGAATGAAATGTTATTATACAAACTCTTCCATTTGGATTTAATACATCGCATATATCTTTGATGGTATCTTCTAGTATATCTAGTTCTTTATTCACCTCTATCCTAATAGCTTGAAAAGTCCGTTTTGCAGGGTGTGAACCACCTTTTCTAGCTCCTTTAGGAATTGCTTTCTTTATCACTTCTACTAGCTCACCTGTTGTATTTATTTGATTGATTTTTCTTTCTTCAATGATAAATTTAGCTATTCTACTTGCCCATTTCTCTTCTCCATACTCCTTTATTATTCTATATAGCTGTTCTTCATCATACTCGTTAACTATATTCCATGCTTTTAAGCTTTGTGTTGTATCCATTCGCATATCCAGTGGTGCATCGTGTTTATATGAAAAACCTCTCTCAGCAACATCTAACTGATGTGATGATACACCTAAGTCCAAAAGCACTCCATCCACTTTATCTATTCCAACTTCATTTAATACATCTTTTATATTTCTAAAATTATTATGCACTATGGTTACTTTTTCTTTATAATCTTTTAATTCTTCCTTTGCTTTTTTTATAGCATTAATATCCTGGTCGACCCCAATTAACCTTCCTGTGGTTAATCTTTTTACAATTTCCTTAGAGTGTCCAGCACCTCCAAGAGTTCCGTCCACATATGTACCATCTTCTTTTATATTAAGTCCTTTTATAGCTTCATTTAACAATACTGAAACATGCTCAAACTTCATATTTCTCACCTCAACCTTTATATATCTTTTGCTATGTATATACTATAATGTTTGCTATTTACTTAAAATCTATATATATTATTATTAATTTTATATCCCTAACTCAGCCATTTTCTCAGCTATACTTTCATAACTTAAGTCATCATTTTTATTATATTTATTCCATTCGTCTTTACTCCATATCTCAACTCTATTAGAAACTCCTATAATCACTGCTTCACTTTTCAATCTGCTATGCTCTCTTAAATTGCCAGGTATTAAAACTCTCCCCTGCTTATCTAAAGAACCTTCTGTAGCACCAGCAAAGAAAAATCTAACAAAAGCCCTTGCATCTCTTCTTGTTAAAGGAAGAGATTTTAACTTTTCTTCGAGTATCTTCCATTCCTCTAAGGGATAAACAAAAAGACAATTATCCAGACCTTTTGTTATAATAAAAGTTTCTCCTAAATCTTCTCTGAATTTTGATGGAATAATTACTCTTCCCTTTTTATCTATTGAATGCTGGTATTCTCCAATAAACATATACTCCACTCCACTTTCAGGGGTATATCCCCCACTTCCCTCCACTTTTAACCACACTATTTACTTCTATACTAATTATTTAATTCCTTCTATATATGATAAAAAAATAAAATATTTTTTTAGTTAGTTCGTAAGACCTATGAAATATGTTTAATATTGTAGTTATGTTTATGTTTTTAACAAAAAATATAATAGAGCAACCAAATCTGGTTGCTCTATTTTTTCTATACTTTTATTACACTTTTATGATGTTTTTTCATTCACCGGATACTTTTGTCGATAATATGATACTATTAATTCATCTAATTCTGTACTCAGCTTATAAATTTTATCATAATTACTTTGATTCTCTATACTTTTATTGAGCTTGTCCTTTAATAAGACAATTTTTTCATCTAAAACTACTGTTTTTTCCTTTACAGCCATATTGCATCAACTCCATTTTTTTGAGAGTGATTACATTTTATTACATGTTTTACCATAATGTCAACGCTAATATTATCCATTTTTTAGACCTAGTGTCAATTATAATATATTATCAAAGTTTTTTCTCCAAAATTCTTTTATTTACTATGTATTTTGTATTAATATGCTATAAATCTCTTAAATATGCTTCTTTCGACGTATGAAAAAAATAGACATAGAGATAATTATTAAAATTATACTAACTAATTGTGCTACCCTTATTGGGCCTAGCATTAAACTATCTATCCTTAAACCTTCAATGAAGAATCTAGCAAATGAATATAATGCTAAATACAATAAGAATACTTCTCCTTTAACCTTAGCCCTATTCTTCCTGTACCAAACAAGAAATATAAATACACCCAAATTCCAAAGAGATTCGTATAAAAATGTTGGATGTACTTTCTGTCCATTAACTATAATTGCCCATGGTAAATCAGTAGGAGTTCCATAAGCTTCTTGATTAATAAAATTTCCCCACCTTCCAATGGCTTGCCCTAAAATTATACTTGGTGCTGCTATATCTGCCACTTGCCAAAAACTTAAATTCTTAACACGACAAAATACAACTGCAACTATTACAGCAGCAATTATCCCCCCATGTATAGCAAGTCCTCCACCTCTAATGTTTATAATTTTACCTATATCACCTTTATAATATTCCCAGTTAAATATAACATAGTAGGCTCTAGCCCCTATTATAGCTGCCGGAACAGCAAATAGCAACATATCTATTAAATCATCTTCATTAAATCCTATTCTACGTGATTCCCTTAAGGCTAGTATTGTTCCTAATAATAGTCCAGTAGATATAAGAATTCCATACCATCTTATAGATATTCCAAATATTTCGAAAGCAACTGGATTCATAGTAATCCTCCTTTTAAAAAATTAAGCTACTAAAAACTAGTAGCTATACCATACAAAAACATTATATTTTTTCTACATAATTAAGTCAATAAATTTACTTAGATTTAACTATTGAAAGTGTATAATTACTTTCTGTAAAATGGTCATTAAATCTTTCGATAATATCATCATACTTTATGCCTTCTAGAATGTCCATGTATTTGGTTAAAAATGTATTAACTAAATAGTATGAGGTAAATTTATTAGCTATATATTCTATAGAGTTTAAATCTATCATATGGTAACCAATCATTTTTTTCTTTATTCTATTAAAATCATTGTTATTTAATCCTTGTTTATCTAATCTCTTAATATATTCCAATACCCTTTCCATTACTTTATTGGGTTCTTCAGATTCACCTCCTAATATTGAATGTCCATAGTCTTTATATCCAACATATTGAGTGCCAAAGGAACTATTAATTAATCCCTCTTCATATAAACTTTGATAAAACTCTGAGCTATTACCAAATAACATTTCTAGTAAAATATTTGTTACAATTTCTTTCTTTAATAGCTTATCTCCATAATAACCAACATCAATATCTTTAAACCCTAGATTAAAAAGTGGTGTTGATACAGTTAATTTTTCTTCTACTATCCTTTGATTAATACTTACTTCTTCTTTTGTATAAACCCTCTTAATTTCTCCACTAAATTCTTTTAAATCCCTTCTTAAAGCATCACTAATGATTCCTAATGACTTTTCATAATCAATATTACCTACCATAACTAAAATCATATTACTAGGATGATAAAAAGTATTGTAACATTTATACAAAGTATCTTTATCTATTCTGTTGATAGAATCTACAGTTCCAGCTATATCTATTCTAACTGGATGAGTGTTATACATCCCTCTCAAACAATTTGAAAAAACTTTCCATTGAGGTGAGTCATCATACATTCTGATTTCCTGCTCAATTATCCCCTTTTCTTTTTCAACATTTTCATTGGTAAAATATGGCGTTTGAACAAACTTTACAAGTAACTCTAAGTTTTTATAAAATTTGTCAGTACAATGAAAAAGATAAGAAGTTTGATTAAAATTAGTAAAAGCATTTACATATGAACCTAATTTTGAAAACTCACTAAATATATTGCCTTCTGGTTCTTCAAATAATTTATGCTCTAGAAAATGTGCAATACCCTCAGGTACTTCAATCACTTGATTTTCTCCAATAGGGATAAATTTATTATCATTTGAGCCATATTTAGTTGTAAAAATAGCATACTTTTTTACATATTCTTTTTTAGGAATAAAAAAAACCTTTAATCCGTTATTTAACTCTTTAAAATATACTTCTTCATTAAGTTTTTCGTTTCTTATGATATCATATTTCAATTAAACTCCTCCTTGTATCCTTTACTTTTTCTTTAGAAAATAAATAGTATCTAAGCTCAGTTTCTTAGCCGCTTCAACAACATTATCTTTACTTATTACCTTTAAATTATTTATTATTTGGTTAATACTTCTATTGTCATTAGTTATAAACTGACTTAAATAGAATTCTGCTAAAGAGAAATTGTTATCAGTCATAGATTTTATTGCAGTAATTAAAGAACTTTTAGAGTTTTCTATATGTCCTTGCTCAAATTTACCTTTTTTCATATCTTCGACTTGCTTTCTAATTATGTCTAAAGCTTTATCATAATTTTGAAACTCAATTCCCGAGGCTATAAGCATTATAGACTTAAATTTATATGATTTAGAATAAACATAATATGCTAAACTTTCTTTTTCTCTTACATTTTCAAATAATTTTGAATTAGGACCACCGCCAAGTATATTACTAGCTAATAAAAGAGATTCATAAAGCTCATCTTCGTATGGTACATTTGTCCTGTATCCCAAAGTTAACTTTCCTTGATTTACATCCATCTCATCAAATACTTTATTAACTTCAACTACTGCTTTTATTACATCTTCTCTAGGTATTTCTATTATATTATCTCTTCTAAATTTAAAAATATTTTTTATTTGCTCAACGATATCTTCTTTCATTACATTTCCTACAACACTTATAAAAATTGGACTAGTCTTTAAAATTTCTTTATAATGTTTATATAAATCACTATTAGTAATTTTTTCAATGTCTTCAGTATATCCATATTTATATAATCTATAATTTTCATTTTTACACATTTCTTCAATACATCTATCTAACGCATATTGTTTTTTATTATTAACCCTACCCTCAATTTTTTTCTTTAAATTTTTCTTTTCTTGTTCAACATACTTCACTGAAAATAGCTCTTTTTCTAATAAAGGATTAGTAATAATGTTATATAACATCTTTAATTGGTCTTTTAGTAGATTATCTGAAGCTACAATGTCACTATCTGGCCCTTCAATAGTAAATCTAATAATTTGCCTTTCGCCTTTTTTATTTACGTTTATACTTAAATTTGAACCATATAATTCTTCTAATCTCTTTTGAATGTCTAATGATGTTTTATACTCTTTAGTACCTCTTCTCAAGATTAGCGGAATTAAAGCATTTTTTGTAACTTCTTCTCTATTAAGGGGTCTTAAAATATATACATTTACTAAATTAGTTTTAAATTTATTAGTATGTATAACATTTAAGTATAAACCCTCCTCAAGCTTTTCTAACATACTAGATATGCTCACTATAATAACCTCCTGTGTGTTTTTAGTTTTATTATCCTAACATTTAATTTTTTTATACAAAAACGCTAGTCCCACTTTTGTAAGTTAATAAATTCTATCTTTTTCTTTAACTCGTAAATTAAATTAGTATCATAAACAAATCCATCTATAACTTTAATTTTCACTTTTTCTGGTAACTCAATTCTATTCTTTATATTCACAGCAATAACATTATTGCTAATATCTGTTGCACCTGGATTAGTATACACACATATAATATTTCCCACTCCATACTCTAGTAAACTCTTAATTTCTTCTAAATAATCTGGCTCCATATTATCATACCAACACAGCCGCACTTTACTGTCATCTAAACCAACTTCTTTTGTAAGGTAGTTCTTAATTTTTTTTCTAAACATAAGGTCTTGTTTTATTGCATTTACAATTCGTAAGTCTTCACTACTTTCTAAACCTTCTCCAATCAAAATTACCCCTGTATCAACTAAATTGTCTAAATCTATCTGTTTTCTTATCTTAGTTTTATAGCTTTCCACTATCTTTTCACTATTCCATAGTGGTTCTGAATATTTTATTTGAATATTAAGATTAAAAAGCTTCAAACCTTCAACTCTCTTTTGCAAATTATAAAAATCAAGATTCTCCGATAAAACAATAGGAACTATTATAATTTTATTGTACCCATCGTTAACAATTTTAAATATTGACTCCTCAATATAATATTTATCCTTAAGAAATCCAACATAAACTTCGTAGCTATCGTCCAGTTGTTTTTGTAATGCATTTTTGATTTTATAAACTTTTTTGTTATATGTACTTTTACCTATTCTTTCATAATTAATTTTTTCTTTATATAAAATAAATGGAGCTCTTAACTTAGAATATAAACTTTCCTCATTTTTAATATT